>DATEDS010000273.1:0-2450 GCA_035281565.1 Gemmatimonadota bacterium | reverse complement strand
GCAGGGGACTGCGCCTGTGGAACATTCGGCCTGCCTCCTCCAGCAGCCTTGCCGGGCTCGTCCCGCAGCGTCACTGCGGGTCGCTCCGGAGCGGTCCATTGTCCACGCCTCGTGTCGGCTGTCAACAGTTTGCACTCCGGGAGGCCGACGAGCTTCAGAGACGGCCAGCGACACCAAGGAGTCGTCAGCAGAAAACTGTTGACAATTTGACCGACCCCGCGACAATGGGCTCCGGACCAGACCCATCCGCCCTCCAACCGGAGCATCCCATGGCTTCAGGCCCGGTGGTCGAGACGCCCGCCCGCCATCTTCGACGGGTGCTCTGACGTGGCCCGCTTCATCATCCGGCGGACGATCTTCCTGCTCGCCACACTGTTTGCGGTCTCGGTCCTCGCCTTCGTCATTCCGTACCTCGGCGATCAGGATCCAGCACGGATGATCCTTCGGGCCCGCCTCGGTGGGGAACTTGCTCTGGATCCCGCAACGGTTGAGGCGGTCCGTCGGCAGTTCGGCCTCGACCAGCCGATCCACATCCAGTACCTGCGCTGGCTCGAGGCCGCGGTCAGTGGTGACTTCGGCACCTCGTTCACGAACCGTCAGCCCGTGATCAACATCATCTTGCGGGGTCTCGGGGTCTCCTTTCTCCTCGCCCTCGCGGCGCTCGTTCTGGCGACGATCATCGCCGTCCCGCTCGGGATCCTCGCGGCCCTCCGGCCCGGGGGGAAGCGGGACAGCTCGATCATCCTCCTGACCCAGGGCCTCGTCGCCCTCCCCGAGTACTGGCTGGCGCCCCTCGGGATGCTCGTCTTCGCGCTCTGGCTGGGCCTCCTCCCCGCGGCCGGCTGGAACAGCCCGGTGTCGGTCATCCTGCCAGCGAGCGTCCTGGCCCTCCGGCCGCTCGCCTACCTCCTCGGCGTCACGCGGGCCTCGATGATCACGGTCCTCGAGTCGCCCTACATCACCGCGGCCCGGTCGCGCGGCCTGAGCCAGCTGCTCACGCTCCGGCGCCACGGCCTCAAGAACGCGATGGTCCCGGTCATGACGCTGTTCTCGATCTGGCTCGCCGGGACCCTCGGGGGGTCCGTTGTGATCGAGGTCATCTTCAACATCCCCGGGCTGGGTCGCGTCATGTACGACGCCGTGGTGAACGCCGACATGCCGATCCTCCAGGCCGGGGTCCTCGCGACGGTCGGCCTGGCGATCGTCATCAACACGATCACCGACATCGGCTACGCGCTCCTGAACCCGGCCATCCTCGTGGGCGAGTCCAATGGCTGAGGCCCGGCAGGTCCTCACCGCTCCCGTCGCCCCGACCGTCGGTGTGGGTCCCTCGCTCCGCCGCCTTCACTGGGCCTTCGTCGTCGGGGCATCCTTCTTCGCGACCGTCTGCGTACTCCTGATCCTGACGCCCTGGATCGCCCCCTACGACCAGGCCGAGCAGGACCTCCTCGCGCGGCTGCAGCCGCCGAGTGCAGCCCACTGGCTCGGAACCGACCACCTCGGCCGCGATGTGCTCTCGCGGCTGCTCAACGGCGGCCGGTTCTCCGTCTCGATCGCGGCCGTCGCGGTTCTCATCACCGGCATCAGCGGCACCCTGATCGGTGCCGTCAGCGCCAGGGTCGGGGGCCTCCTCGACGATCTCCTGATGCGACTCGTCGACGCGCTCCTCGCCTTTCCCGAAGTGCTCATTGCGCTGTTCCTGGTGTTCGTCCTCGGGCCGGGCTATGGGACGCTCATCGTCGCCCTCGCGATCACGGGTTGGACGCCGTTCGCGCGGCTGACCCGGGCGGTCACGCTCGAGATCAACACGCGCGGCTACATCGAGGCCGCGGAGGCGCTCGGGTGCTCACGGACCTTCATCATCCTCCGCCACGTGCTGCCGAACGCGATTGGGCCCGTCCTCGCTCAGGGCTTCCTCCGCTACGGCCACCAGCTGATCACCGTGGGCGGCCTCTCGTACCTGGGCTTGGGCGTCCAGCGGCCCGAATCCGACTGGGGGGCGATGCTCGCGGAAGCCACCGTCTACATGATCCGGGCGCCGTGGCTCGTCATCCTCCCGGGCCTGGCGATCTTCCTCACCGCGCTGTCGGTCACGCTCGCCGGCCACGGCCTGCGCCAGTCGCTGCGACGAGGTGGACCGCGCGGTCTGGGTGCGGTCCAAGCGCCCAAGGGCCCGGCCGCATGACGACGCCGATCCGGCCCATCGATCCGTCGCATCGCTCGACCCTGGGGTCGCTCGTCACTGACCAGCTCCGTGATCACGTCATCCACGGGCGGTTTGAGCCCGGCACCGTGCTGGGCGAGGTCAACCTGGCCGCCCAGTTCGGCGTGAGCCGGGGCCCCGTCCGCGAGGCGCTCCAGCGCCTCGTCCAGGAGGGCCTCCTGCGCCGCGAGCCGCGCCGCGGCATCTCCGTCCCGCGCCTCGCCTCAGCGGACCTCCGCGACATCTA
>DATEDS010000272.1:0-19349 GCA_035281565.1 Gemmatimonadota bacterium | reverse complement strand
TCTCGCCGCCCCGGGCCGTCCCGGGGCCCGGCGCCGCCTCGACGGGTCCGGACCCGGGCTCCGCCCCGTAGCCGCGCTCGGGACCGGCTCCGTTTCCGTGGGCGATCCGGACGCCGGCGCTGGCGCCGATCCGGGTCGCCCCGGCCTCGATCATCCGGAGCGCGGTCGGCTGGTCCTTGACGCCGCCCGAGGCCTTGACGCCGATCCCCGCGCCGACCACCCGGCGCATGAGCCGGATGTCCTCCTCGGTGGCCCCGCCGGGGCCGAAGCCGGTGGACGTCTTGACGAAGTGCGCGCCGGCCTCGCGGGCGAGGACACACGCCTTCACCTTCTCCTCGTCGGTCAGGAGCGCGGTCTCCAGGATCACCTTCACCCGCGCACGGCCGCCCGCGGCCTTGACCACGGCGGCGACGTCGCGCTCGACGTCCGAGTAGTCGCCCGACTTTAGCGCCCCCACGTTCTGCACCATATCGAGCTCGCCCGCGCCGTCCTCCACCGCGCGCACGGCCTCGTACGCCTTGGTCTCGGTGCGGTTGGCCCCGAGCGGGAAGCCGACGACCGTGCACACGCGGACCGGCGTGCGGGCGAGCCGCCGGGCGGCCAGCCGGACCCACCACGGGTTCAGGCACACGGTGGCGAAGCAGTTCGCGGCCGCCTCGTCGCACAGCTCCTCGATCTGGCGCCGGGTGGCCGCGGGGGCGAGGAGCGTGTGGTCGATCATCCGCGCCAGGACGTTGTCGCACGCCCCGACGCCGGGGCCGGCGCTGAAACGCTCGGCCCCGCAGGCGGCCAGCCGGCCGATACGGTCGCCGCAGCGGGTGGCGCAGCACGTGCCGTCGCACCGGCCGTCGCAGCCGCAGGTGGAAGTCCCCGTCTGACGAAGAAGCTCGGCCGCGATCAGGTCGGCGATCCGGTCGAGGCGCTCGGCGCGGCTTCCGGGAGCGATCACAGGCCGTTCCGGCCTGGCGAGGCCGGGGCGTCGAGCCGGTCGATCCGGTCGACCACGCCGATCACCAGGTTCTGGAGCGGGATCCGATCACGGCCGGTGACCTGGCGCGCCGCGTTCCCCTCGCGGGAGACGAGCACGCGATCGCCGACGCCGGCGTCGACGCGGTCGACGGCGATCACCTCGTCCCCCTCCGGCTCGCCGTCCAGGTCGAGGGGCTGGACGACCAGCAGCTTGTACGCGGCCAGCTCGGGATCCTTGTCGCTGGCGGTGAGGGTGCCGGTGACGCGGGCGAGGATCACGGGCCCGCCGGACGCGGCGCGAGGCCCAGGATCGCCGTCCCGCCTTCCAGATCGACGCGGTCGACCTTCCCGACGAGCGCGGCGTCGACCGGACAGAAAGGGTCACGCAGGGGCAGCGACGCCTCCCGGCTGGTGACGTAGAAGACCCACTCGTCGTCGCCGTACTGTCCGGTGTCGACGGCCACCAGGGGGGCGCCCGCGGCTTCCCCGCGAGCGGTCGTGGGCTCGATCAGGAGCAGCCGGTACCCCTCCAGCGGAGGAACCTTGCGGGTGCAGACGACGCGACCGATGACGCGGGCGAACCGCACGTGGGCGAGAGTACCGCGCCCTCCCCGGGTCCGTCAATCGCAGGCGTGCCGACCCGACCCCTGACGACTCCTTCCAATCCCCTGCCAGAATGGCGCGGATGCAGCGGCACAGCGCTTGCAATCTATGCAACGGATGATGTCTATCGGGGAGTCGAGGACCGCCGAAAGTGCAGGCCCGACCCCGTCATCCTTCACATCGGCGAGAGGCAGGCCATGAGCAAGGTGATCGGAATCGATCTCGGCACGACGAACTCGGTGGTGGCGGTCATGGAAGGCGGCGACCCCGTCGTCATCCCCAACGCCGAGGGTTCCCGCACGACGCCCTCGGTGGTGGCGTTCACCAAGGACGGCGAGCGGCTGGTCGGCCAGGTGGCCAAGCGCCAGGCCATCACCAATCCCCAGAACACCATCTTCTCGATCAAGCGGTTCATGGGGCGGAGGTACGAGGAAGTGGAGTCGGAGCGCGAGCAGATGCCGTACGGCATCGAGAAGGGCCCCGACAACCAGGTCGTGGTCAAGGTCGGCGAGAAGACCTACACCCCGCCCGAGATCTCGGCCATGATCCTTCAGAAGATGCGGCAGACGGCCGAGGATTATCTGGGCCAGAAGGTCGAAAGGGCCGTCGTCACGGTCCCCGCCTACTTCAACGACAGCCAGCGCCAGGCCACCAAGGACGCGGGCAAGATCGCCGGGCTCGACGTCCTGCGGATCATCAACGAGCCGACCGCGGCGTCGCTGGCGTACGGGCTCGACAAGAAGCAGGACGAGCAGATCGCGGTGTACGACCTGGGCGGCGGGACGTTCGACATCTCGATCCTCGAGATCGGGGACGGGGTGTTCGAGGTCAAGGCCACCAACGGCGACACCCACCTCGGCGGGGACGACTTCGACCAGCGGATCATCAACTGGATCACCGAGGAGTACAAGAAGCAGGAGGGGATCGACCTGAAGAAGGACCCGATGGCCCTGCAGCGCATCAAGGAGGCGGCCGAGAAGGCCAAGATCGAGCTCTCTTCGACGCAGCAGACGGACATCAACCTGCCCTTCATCACCGCCGACCAGTCGGGCCCGAAGCACCTGCATCTGACCCTGACCCGGTCCAAGTTCGAGCAACTCATCGACGATCTGATCGAGCGCACGGTCGGGCCGTCCAAGCAGGCGCTCGAGGACGCCGGCATGAAGGCCTCGGAGATCGACGAGGTGATTCTGGTCGGCGGTTCGACCCGCATCCCGAAGGTGCAGGAGACCGTCAAGAGCCTGTTCGGGCGCGACCCTCACAAGGGGGTCAACCCGGACGAGGTGGTGGCGGTGGGGGCGGCCATCCAGGGGGGCGTCCTCGCGGGCGACGTGAAGGACGTCCTGCTGCTCGACGTGACGCCGCTCTCGCTCGGCATCGAGACGCTCGGAGGCGTCATGACGACCCTCATCCCGCGCAACACGACGATCCCGACGAAGCGCACGGAGGTGTTCTCGACCGCCGAGGACAACCAGACGACGGTCGAGATCCACGTGCTCCAGGGCGAGCGGGACATGGCCGCCGACAACAAGACGATCGGCCGGTTCCAGCTCACGGGGATCCCGTCCGCCCCGCGCGGCGTGCCCCAGATCGAGGTGACCTTCGACATCGACGCCAACGGAATCCTGCACGTCTCGGCCAAGGACAAGGCCACCGGCAAGGAGCAGAAGATCCGGATCGAGGCTTCCAGCGGGCTCGACGAGAACGAGATCGAGCGCATGATCCACGAGGCGGAGTCGCACGCCGCGGAGGACAAGAAGCGGCGTGAGAAGGTCGAGACCCGCAACCAGGCGGACGCGCTCGCCTACCAGGTCGAGAAGGGGCTCAGGGACCTCGGGGAAAAGATCCCCGCCGACGAGAAGGCGCGCGTGGAAGGCTCGGTCGAGCGAATCCGTGAGGCCCTCAAGCACGACGACGAGGCCGAGTTGAAATCGGCTCTGGAGGAGCTTCGCGGGCGCTGGAACGAGGCCGCGTCCAGGGCCTATCAGGCGGCCGAGACCGGGGCCGCAGGGGAGCCGGGCGCGGCGGGCGCCGAGGCTGCCGGCGCCGCCCCGGCCGAAGAGGACGTCATCGAGGCCGACTACGAGGTCGTCGACGAAGAGAAGTAGACCCGCCGACATCGGGCTCCACGGAGAAGGGTCCGGGACTTCACCGTTCCGGACCCTTCGACGGTCGGGGAGGCTGCCCGGCGCCGGTCCGCGAACTCCCGGTGGGCACGCGGCGCGCCTTGAACACCCATCGAGCCCCGCCGCGTCTTCAGGTACGACCTTCCCGGAGGAGGGGCGGGGGGAACCCGACCCCGTCGACATCGTATAATGGAACGTGGGCCGGTGACGCTCCGGCCCGTCTTCTTCATGATCCGACAGGAGGTTCCGGCTGTATGCATCCCATCAGGACAAAGCTCGCCGTCCTGGGCGTCGCCCTGGCCTGCCTGGCGCTGGGGGTCCTGTTCGCGTCGACCGTGGACCGGTCATCGGGCACCCTGGCCACGGCCCAGACGGGACAGACCGCCCCCACGACGGAGGCCTCGCTGCGCGAGACTCAAAACGCGTTCACGAGGATCGCCCAGGAGGTCACGCCGTCGGTCGTGTTCGTGACCGGCCAGCGACGGGTGGTTGGCCCGGACATGCAGCTCGACCTGGGGCCGTTCGAAGACTTCTTCGAGTTCCGCGGCCCGCAGCTCCAGCCGGGCCCTCAGTACCGTCCCAGCGGAGGCTCGGGGCTGGTCGTGCGGGAAGACGGCTACATCGTCACGAACAACCACGTCGTCGAGGGAATGGCGAACCTGAAAGTCACGCTGAACGACCGGCGGGAGTTCCCCGCGACGGTGGTCGGCCGTGACCCGTCGACCGATCTGGCCGTGCTCAAGATCGAGGCCGACGGCTTGCCGGCCGCCCGGCTGGCCGCCGCCGGCGACATCCAGGTCGGCCAGTGGGTGCTCGCGCTCGGCAACCCGTTGGGACTGGAGTTCACGATGACGGCCGGGATCGTCAGCGCCATCGGGCGTGGCAACCTCCAGATCATCGACCGCGGGGCTCAACCCTACGCGATCGAGGACTTCATCCAGACGGACGCGGCGATCAATCCCGGCAACTCCGGCGGCCCACTCGTCAACATCGACGGCATGGTGATCGGGATCAACACCGCGATCGCATCCCGCACCGGCGGCTATCAAGGGTACGGCTTCGCCATCCCGATCGCGATCGTTCACGAGGTCGTCAATGACCTGATCGAGACGGGCGAGGTTCGCCGGGCCGTGCTCGGGGTTTCCATCCAGCCGGTCACGCCGGCCGACCGGCAGGCGCTCGATCTGCCGTCCAATGCCGGCGTCCTGATCGCGGACTTCGACCAGCGCGTGGCCGACAATCCGGCCCGCAAGGCCGGCCTCCGGCCCCTCGACGTCGTCCTCGCGGTCGGCGACCGGACGGTCACGACGCCGAGCGAGCTGCAGCAGGCGATCGCCTTCCACGAGCCCGGCGACGACGTCGAGCTGACCATCTGGCGCGACGGCGATGAGCGGGAGATCGAGGTGACGCTGGGCGAGCGTCCGGCCCCCGAGATCGAGGAGACCTTCGCCGGCCGCGACGCGACCTCGCGCGAGGCCGCCCTCGGCATGGAGGTCCAGGAGCTGGCCGACCAGGGCCGGCAGGCGCTGGCCCAGCGGACGGGCGTCCAGGCGACCGCCATTCCCCAGGGCGTTCTGGTCACGACCGTGGACCCGCTCGGCCCGGCGGCCGACGCCGGCATCCCGCAGGGCGCGGTCATCACCCAGATCGGCGACCGGTCCATCGCCTCCATCGACGATTACCGTGGGGCCGTCGAGGCCCTGGAGCCCGGCTCCGCCGTCTACTTCCGGATCTTCATCCCGGTCGCGGGGAACGGCGGACAGCAGTTCAGGGCCCTGCGCGTGCCCGAGTAGCCCGACCGATCCGGACGGGCGACGCGTGCGCCCGGCTCGAGCGGGGCGGAGATCCGCCCCGCTCGCTTTTGCGCCCCCTCCCGCCACCACGCTGTTTGGTCGGCCCCGGGCCGGCTCCTTATCTTGGCCGTGGATCTCCCGCAGGACCGGCGCGCGGCGGTGCGAGAGTGGTGGAACTGGTAGACACGCAAGCCTTAGGAGCTTGTGGCCGTTGGCCGTGGGGGTTCGAGTCCCCCCTCTCGCACCACCGCTCGGCTGCGGCGGATGGCCGAGCTCTGCGTTGCGCTCCCTCAGAGGCCCTGCGGCGCACCCAGAAGTGCGCCTCGGACCTCTTCGGTCGCGCGCCTTGATCTCGCCCATCGGCCGCAGCCTTTGACGGTAAGTTGCACACAAAGGACTTCTCTGGGGGAGGGATGTGAGCGCGCAGAAGGAACGCGTGGAGGTCGGGGTGGCGGAGATCCGGACCCGGGTCGAGGAGCTCGAGCGCTGGCGACGGCGGATGGAGGTCCACGTCCCGGCGGCGCATGCCGGCGTCGTCCGCCGCCGTCGCGTCCGGGAGTATGCGCGGCGGAGCCGGCTCAAGGGATTCCGGCCCGGCAAGGCGCCCGATGCGCTGGTCGAGCGCCAGTTCGAGGCCGACATCGATCGCGACGTCCTCGAGGACCTGGTGCGCGAGGGGTTCGAATCGGGCGTCCGCGAGGCCGCCCTGGATCCGATCGGCGCGCCACGCTTCCGGAACGTCCATTGGACGGCCGGCGGCGACCTCGAGTTCGCCGCCGAGTTCGACGTCCGGCCACGGATCGAGCTGGGCCGGGCCACCGGCTTCCGCGTCGAGGAGCGAATCCGGACGGTGACGGATGCGGATGTCGAGCGGGTTCTCGAGCGCCTGCGGCGCGAGCGATCGGACTGGGTGGCCGTGGATCGGCCGGCCGCCCCCGGCGACCGGGTGCGGTTCGACAGCGTCCCCGAGGACGAGGAGGGCCGACCGATGGAAACCGAGCGCATCGAGAACCACGTCGTCGAGCTTGGCTCGGGTACGATCCTCGACGACTTCGAGACCGGCCTGCAGGGACGGCGGCCCGGCGAGGAAACCACCTTCGACGTGCGTTTCCCCGACGATCACCGCAACGAGTTCCTGCGCGGTCGGACGCGGACCTTCCGCGTCCGGGTCGGCGAGGTCCTCGAGCGCTCCCTGCCCCCGCTGGACGACGACTTCGCGCGCTCGGCAGGCGCCTTCGAGTCGCTGGCGGCCCTGCGGGAACGGCTGCGGGAAAACCTCCAGGCGGAAGCGCGCGAACAGGCGCGCCGTGAGGTGAACGAGCAGTTGATCGATGCCGTGATCGAGGCCAACCGGATCGACCTGCCCGAGACGATGGTGGATCAGTACCTCGCCAACCTTCTCGCGGACCGGACGGGCGGCGAGATGGACGACGAACGGCTCGCCGAGATCCGCCAGGTGCTCCGGCCGGGCGCCGAGCGCGCCCTCCGACGACACTATATCTTGAACCACCTGGCCGACCGCGAGAACCTGACGGCCACGGACGAGGACGTGGACGGGGCCATCGCCGAGAGGATCGACCCCGGAAAGACCACGGTGGCCGAGACCAGGCGCCGCCTGGCGCGATCCGGTGAAATCGAGGACCTGCGGCTCCACTTGACCATGGAACGCGTCTTCGAGTGGTTGCGCAAGGGGTCCGAGATCACCCCCGTGGAGGTGGCGGATGGAGGAAACGAGTAGGTTCAAGATCAAGGAGAGATCGATATGCCTTTGATTCCCATCGTCGTCGAGCGGACCGGTCGTGGGGAGCGGTCGTACGACATCTATTCCCGGCTGCTGAAGGATCGGATCGTCTTCCTCGGCACCCCGATCACCGACGAGATCGCGAACCTGGTGATCGCGCAGCTCCTCTTCCTGCAGGCCGAGGCGCCGGACAAGGACGTCAACCTCTACATCAACAGCCCGGGGGGAGTCGCCTCGGCGGCGCTGGCGATCTACGACACCATGCAGTATCTGGAGAACGACATCTCCACCATGTGCATGGGAATGGCGGCTTCGGCCGGCGCGCTGCTGCTGGCCGCCGGGACTCCCGGGAAGCGGTTCGCCCTGCCCCACTCCCGGGTCATGATCCATCAGCCGCTCGGCGGCGCCCAGGGGCAGGCCACGGACATCGAGATCCAGGCCCGCGAGATCCTGCATCTGAAGGAGAAGCAGATCGAGATCCTGGGCCGTCACACGCGTCAGGGACCGGACAGACTGCGCCAGGACATGGAGCGTAACTTCTGGATGAGTTCGGAAGAAGCCCGTGATTATGGCATGGTTGATGCTGTTTTGATGCCCCGCGATTCCAAGACCGACGGCCGGCCATCGAAAGTCGGGGGCAACGGGCGGTCGCGGAACCGGGACGACGAAAGCGCCGACGAGGACGAGGGCTAGGCGCGACGAATGGCGAGCGGCTACGACAACCGTGGGGGGTCCGGCCGGGACGAGCTCCGCTGCTCGTTCTGCGGGAAGAGCAAGGAGCACGTCCAGAAGTTCATCTCCGGCCCTTCGGTCTACATCTGCAACGAGTGCATCAAGCTCTGTAACGAGATCCTCCAGGAGGAGGCGCTGCAGGGCCAGGCGGCTCCCCTGCAGGAGCTTCCCACGCCGCAGAGCATCAAGGAGCACCTCGACCAGTACGTGATCGGCCAGGACGGCGCCAAGAAGAGCCTCTCTGTCGCCGTCTACAACCATTACAAGCGCATCAACACACGCCCCGACGACGACGTCGAGATCGAGAAGTCGAACATCCTGCTGATCGGTCCCACCGGTGTCGGGAAGACACTGCTCGCCCAGACCCTCGCCCGCTTCCTGCAGGTCCCCTTTACGATCGCCGATGCCACCACGCTGACCGAAGCCGGCTACGTTGGAGAGGACGTCGAGAACATCATCGTGCGCCTCCTCCAGGCCGCCAACTACAACGTCGCCGAGGCCGAGCGGGGGATCATCTACATCGACGAGCTCGACAAGATCGCCCGCAAGAGCGAGAACCCCTCGATCACGCGCGATGTCTCCGGGGAGGGAGTGCAGCAGGCGCTGCTCAAGATCCTGGAAGGGACGGTGGCGTCGGTGCCGCCCCAGGGAGGACGGAAGCATCCGCAGCAGGAATACATCCAGGTCGATACGCGGAACATCCTGTTCGTCTGCGGGGGTGCGTTCGACGGCCTCGAGAAGATCGTCCAGCGGCGAACCGACGCGCAGGTGATCGGGTTCAGCCGCGACCAGCGGCACCGTGTCCCCAGCATGGAGCGGACGCGAGAGCTGCTCGGCAAGGTGGAGCCCGAGGACCTGATCCACTACGGACTGATCCCCGAGCTGGTCGGGCGCCTGCCGGTCGTGGCCAACCTGGATCCGCTGGACGTGGACACGCTGGTCGAGATCCTGATGCGCCCCCGGAACGCCCTCCTGAAGCAATACCGTCGGCTCTTCGAGCTGGAGGACGTCACGCTCACCTTCCAGTCCGAGGCCATCCGCGCCATCGCCGAGCGGTCCTCGGAGCGCAAGACCGGCGCGCGCGGCCTGCGAGCGGTCGTCGAGGAGACGATGCTCGAGGTCATGTTCGAGATCCCGTCCCGTTCCGACATCGAGGAGGTCGTGATCACGCGGGAGACGGTCCTGGAACGGAAGCCTCCCATCTTCGTCCTCAAGCGCACTTCGGGCCGGTCCTCGCAGTCCACGAGCCAGGCGCGCGAGGCCTGACCCTCCCCGTCGAGCAGGCTCGTCTCGCGCTGACCACGACGTCACCGGGCGAGCACCCGTCCCCCGAGCTCCCCGAGATCGCGTTCACCGGTCGCTCGAACGTCGGGAAATCGTCGCTCCTGAACACGCTCATGCGGCGGAAGAAGCTGGCCCGCACGAGCCGTACGCCGGGCCGGACACGGGCCATCCACTACTACCAGGTCGGCGACCGGTGCTACTTCGTCGACCTGCCCGGCTACGGCTATGCCGCCGTCCCCGAGGGGGTGCGGCGGAGCTGGGGGCCGATGATTCAAGGGTACCTGGACTCGAGCCCGCGGCTGGCTGGCGTCCTCTCCCTGGTGGATGGGCGGCGTGACCCCACCGATGCGGACCGGCTCATGATCGACGGGCTGGCCGCCCGCGGCCTGCCGACCCTGGTCGTGCTGACCAAGGCCGACAAGGTCCCGCGCGCGCGCCGTTCGCCCGGTCTGGATGGTGCCGCCCGCTGTCTTGGCCTCGATCCCGATCAGGTGGTATGGTTCTCGGCGCTCACCGGCGAGGGCCGCGACGAGGTGCTCTTGGCGGCCGAAGTCCTTCTGGAAGGGGTGGAAGCGTGAGCCCACGGCTCTGGATCGGCCTCGCGCTCGGTGCACTCGGATGCGCGGCCCCGGCCCGCGAAACGCCGCCCGCCGGCGACGTCGCCACGGCAGCCGACACCCTTCCGGCGCCTCCCCCGTCCGCTCCCACGTTCGGGACCCGTGCCGCCGGGACCCTCAGCTGGGAGGAGCTGAGCGTCCGGATGGTCGGTCGCGAGACGAGCGCCGGCCTGCGGATCGACGTCACGACCCTCGAGCCGGCCGCGCTCGAGGTGGCCGCCCCCGACATCCGCGCCTACATGGAGGACCTCCTGCGCCGGGCACGGGTGGACAGCGGCCTCTCGGAGCGTGAGATCCTCGAGCGGAAGGCGTTTCTGGTCGGGTTCACGGGGTTCGAGAAGGAGGTCCATTACGACCCCTCCCTCCTCCACATCCGGAGCGAGGCTTCGACCTACTATCCGCTGCGGATCGTCCCGGTGAGCGAGCGGTTCGAGCGCCGCGTCGTGGATCTCTACCAGACCGTCTACGCGGTCTACCTCTTCGAGCCCTCGCTGGACCTGAACGCCACGCTGGACTTCCGGTACGAGGAGCTCACCTCGGGCGGCGCGTGGCGGGCGTTGATCAATCGCGTCCAGCGGGCCCGCGCGCGGCAGGAGAAGGAACTCGGTCGTTAGACCGGCCGGCGTGGCCTAGGTCAGCTCGTACTCCTTGATCTTCCGGTACAGCGTCCGCTCACCGATCCCCAGCATCTCGGCGGCCCGGCGGCGGTTTCCGCCGACCGCCTCGAGGGTGTCGGCGATCGCCATCCGCTCCAGATCCTCGAGCGACATGCCGACCCGGAACCGTCCCTGCCCATCGTCGTCGGGGGCCTCGTCCGCGCCCCTCCCGTCCCGCGTCTCGCGGCGGCGCGAGCCTTCCGCCTCGCCCTCCACCTCGACCGCCCTGACCCACGAGATCTCGCGGCCGATGTTCTCCACCAGGCCCCGCAGCTCGGAGTGCCCGCGACGCAGGTCGTCGAGCTCCCCCTTCAGGTCGCGGTACACGTAACCGAGGAGGGTCTCGAGACGCTGGCCTTCGGGCTCGTCCGCGTTCCCGACCCCGCTCAGAGCCACGGGAAGGAGCCGACCGGGATGCGCCCGTCCGTAGATCTCGTCGGGAATGTCCCGGGGGCGAATCTTCGTCCCCGGCGTCAGGACCAGCATGCTCTCGACCAGGTTCCGCAGCTCGCGAACGTTGCCCGGCCAGTCGTAGTTCTGAAGAATCGCCATCGCTTCGTCGGTGATGCCCACGAACCGACGGTCGTTCTCGCGGCAGAACCGCTGGATGAAGTGATGGATCAGGAGCGGGATGTCCTCACGCCGCTCGCGGAGGGGCGGGACGCGGATGCTCAGCACGTTGAGCCGGTAGTAGAGGTCGCGTCGGAACTCGCCCGCGCGGACGGCCGCCTCGAGGTCCTTGTTGGTCGCGGCGATCACCCGGACGTCGACCCGGATCGGCAGCGAGCCGCCGACGCGCATGAACTCCTTTTCCTCGAGGACCCGCAGCAGCTTGACCTGGGTCGCCAGCGCCATCTCGCCCACCTCGTCGAGAAAGAGCGTGCCACGGTGGGCGATCTCGAAGCGCCCCTTGCGGAGGCTCGTCGCGCCCGTGAAGGCACCCTTCTCGTGGCCGAAGAGCTCCGACTCCAGGAGGCTCTCGGTAAGCGCTGCGCAATTGACGGCGATGAACGGACGGTCGGAACGCGAGGAGAGGTCGTGGATCGCACGGGCGATGAGCTCCTTTCCGGTGCCGCTCTCGCCCTCGACGAGAACGGTGCTGTTCACCGGAGCGAACTGGGCGACCCGCTCCAGGACGACCTCCATCGCCTGGGAGCGACCGACGATGCGGGTCCGGTCGACCAGCCGCTCGCGAGCCAGCAGGCGGCGCGAGATCACGGCCAGCTCCTCGGCATCGAAGGGCTTGACGAGCAGCTCGTCGACACCGAGCTGGCGGTAGCGATCGAATCGCTCGCGCTCGCCTTCGTCGGCCAGGGCGAGGACCGCCACCGGCGCCGAGGCCTCGCCGATGTCGCGCAGGAAGTCCCGCGTGGTCGGCTCCGATAGCCCTCCTGTGAGGATGATCAGGGCCTCGCTCGCGGCGCCCAGGACGCGGTCGCGGATCTCCTTGAGGGAATCGAGCGTCTGGACGTCCAGCCCGGCCGCCGCCAGCGTGCGCTCGGCCCGGACCGCGAACTCGGGATCGTAGCGGCTGACGAGAACCCGGCTCCCGGGACCCTCGGGCGTGCTCATGGCCGGTCCGCCGCCCGGTGCTCGGCGGGGCTCGGGGCTTCGCCACCGGCGAGGGCGACCGCATGCCCGAGGACGGGGGCCAGGACGTCGAACGTCTCCCCCACCGCCCGCGGGCTCCCGGGGAGGTTGACGACGAGCGTCCGGCCTCGGATCGCCGCCGTCGCGCGGGACAGCATGGCGTGGGGCGTCCCGGCCAGCGAGGCGGCCCGCAGGGCCTCGGCGATCCCCGGAACCTCCCGGTCGGCCACCCGCCGTGTCGCGTCCGGTGTGACGTCGCGCGGCGCGATCCCCGTCCCGCCCGTCGTTAGGATGAGCGCGGCCCCGGTCTCGTCGGCGAGCCGCCTGAGGGCCGCGGCGATCGCGTCCAGGTCGTCAGGGGTGGTCTCCCGCGCGACCACGGTCCACCCCTCGCCGGAGAGACGCTCCGCCAGGAGCGGCCCGGAGCCGTCCTCGGCCAGTCCCCGGGCGACGCGGTCGCTGACGGTCAGCACCGCCGCTCGTCGGGCGTCATATGCCATTTCGGCAGGCACCGGGGGAAGATACCGGCCCCGGTCCGTGGAGCCAGGCCCGGAGCGCTCCGGGGTCTAGCGCGCCCAGAGGCCGCGCCGGGTCTCCCGGGCGGCGGCCTCGGCCTCGCGCAGCACCGGCAGGTACCTGCGGTTGTCTTCGGAGGGTTTCAGGAAGGCGTACCCCTGGCGGATCATCAGCTCGTTCACCATCTGGCCGTCCGCGAGGAACACGTACCCCAGCGTCCGGCCCTGCTTGTCGCGCCGCTCGCGATCCGTCTGGATCGTGAAGGTCTCGCCGACCGGCAGCAGACCGGCCAGCGCGCGCCGCGCCAGGTCGCCGAAGGGCCCGGACTCCGGGGCGTTGACGAGCAGGAGACGAACCTTGGTCCCGTCCCGGCAGTTGAACGAGTCGCCGTCGATCACAAAGGCCACCGTGCACGAAACGGACGCCCCGCCTTCGTCCTGGGCCCGGGCGGCCTCCGGGCACGGACCCCAGGCGAAGGCGAAGGCCAACCCGAACGCGGCGGCGAGCCGTCGAGCCCTCATGCGCTCGCCAGCCCCCTCCCGCCAAAGCGGGCGCCGGCATGGGCCAGGGCGCCCCATGCGAACGCGAGCCCGCTGTAGAGACAATGGAACCAGTGCATCGGAACGGCGCCCAGCGCGAACGCGGCGCCGCCACGCCGGAAGTAGAACCGGTAGAGATCGAGGTTCAGCAGGATCAGCGCGGCGGCCGCCCCGGCGGCGACTCCCAGGAGCCACGGGACCAGTGGAGCCAGCACCAGCGCCGGCGCGAGGATCCAGGCCAGCCCGACCCCGGCGCGGTGACGCCAGCTCAGGTTGAGATCCTTCTCCATGAAGCCACGGGCGAGCATGAGACGGGTCCAGGGCACCCCACGATCGAGTACGTCGGTGCGGATCAGGCCCGCAAGCGTCCACCGCTTCAGGTGCTTGACCTGCATGTCCCGGCATAGCCGGACGGTGAACCCGCGCTCGCGGAGGCGGTAGCCGAGCTCGATGTCTTCTATGCTGGGTCGCGGGAATTGTTCCGCGTCGAACCCCCCGACCTCGAGGAAGGTCGTGCGCCGGACGGCCCCACAGCCCGCCCAGAACGTCCCCGCCTCGGGGCGGCCTCCCTGATGGACGTAGTGGTGGGTCAGGTTCTTGAACCGCGCCACGAACCCCTCCGCGACAGGATCGTCGTCGTAACTCCCGAAGACGGCGTCGGGCGCGGGATCGTGCTCCAGGGCGGCGGCCGCGCGCGCCAGCGTGTCGGCGTGGACCTCGCAGTCGGCATCCAGGAAGAAGAGGTAGTCGCCAAGGGCCTGCCCGGCCCCCAGGTTGCGGGCGGCCCCCGGGCCTCGGCGGCCGCCCGTCCTGAGCACCCGCGCCCCGGCCGCCGCGGCCTGCTCGGGCGAGCCGTCGATCGAGCCGTCGTCGACGACGATCAGCTCCCAGTCCTGGAACGCGCTCTTCCGGAGCGCCGCCAGGCACCGCTCCATGTCGGCCCCCCCGTCCAGGACGGGCATGACCACCGAGAAGAAGGGTCCCTCCCCGCTCACCGGGACAAGGCGATCCGGTTGTAGATCCAGGCCATGGCGCCGCCCGCCAGGCCGCCGGTCAGGATGCCGTAGACGAGCCCCACGCACGCACCGGGCCAGCTCACCGAGTACCCCGGAAAGTAGTTCGACAACAGACCCAGCGTGGCCCCGACGTTCTGGCCACCCCGGATCAGCAGCCAGGCGGTGGCGAGGAACAGGACCAGTCCCCCCATGGTACCCATCGCGACCGCCACGATGCCCGTCCGGAGCCGGGCCACCGCGGCACGGATCGCCAGCGCCTCGCGCTCGGTGGGAGGTCGCCGCAGGTCGGTCATTTTTCCTCCAGGGGGTCGAGCGAGAGGGCCTCGAGCTCGCGCTCCAGGACCGTCTCCTGCCAGCCGACCATGCGGTTGATCAGGACGGCCAGCGCATATCCCCATACGAAGCCGAGCGCGAGACCCTCGACGACCCCGATCAAGGCGCCGGTCCATGTCGCCTCGTACCCGTAGAGGTAGTGGCCGATGAGCGAGAGCGGGACCCCGGCCTCGCCGTCCCCCAGCAGGGTCAAGGCGGTCAGGAGGAACAGTCCCGCGGCCAGGATGCTGCCGATGGCGGTCCCGAGGGCGACCGGATCGTAACGCGCGAACGCCCGCCCGAGCAGCTCCTCCAGGCTCAGGCGGCGGGCCGCCGCCGGCGTGGCCCGTTCGCCACGCGCGCTCGCCCCCGTGCCGGATTCGTGATATTCGGAATCCACGTTCACGTCCCACACGTCGAGGTCTTCGCCGGCCACGACCCGCGCCGCCAGAAGACCGGTCACCATCGAGTGGTCCTGGTTGTTGTAGCGGTGCTGCCCGTTTCTGCCGATCGTGTGGAGGTTCGAGATCCGGGCCAGATGATCCCGGACCGTCCCCACGGCGCCGGCGTACTCGCGGTCGTAGAGCGGATACGCCCTCGGCATCCGGACCACGGTGCCCCCCCGTACCTCGCTTCCGCGCACGAGCCCGAGGCGCTCCATCTCGCGGACGCCGCGCTCGAGGAGCTCTCCGTCCGTCGCCGACCACAGCTCGTCGCCTTCGTGGACGAAGTACTCCAGGCCCAGCGCGGTCGTGCCCGGATCAGGGACCATCTCCGGGCTCCAGTTCTTGAAGTTCTGGACCCGGCCGACCCGGACGTCGGGCGAGTGCACGTAGATCCAGTTGTCCGGGAAGACCTCCTCCCGGCCGACGATCAGGACCACGGTCAGGAAGTCCCGGTGCCGGAGGCGGTCGGCCGCCGCCGCCACGTGCGGGGGCGGCCCCGGCTCCAGCGCCCGCACGAGACGCCCGAGGGGCATCGACGAGATGACCCCGTCGACCTCCAGGTCGCGCTCGCCGGCGCGGTCGCGGACCGTCGCCGCGTAGACCCGGCCGTCCGAGTGGCGAAGGCGGACGACCTCGGTCTCCAGCACCGTGTCCACCCCGCGCCGGGCCAGGCGGTCCCGCATCCGCTCCCACATCATGCCCGGTCCGAGCCGTGGATAGTGAAAGCGGTCGATCAGCGTGGTGACGACCGCTCCGTTCTTCCTCGGCGAGGCCAGCGCGTGAAGGACCGCGGTCTTCAGATCCAGGTTCTTGATCCGCTGCGCCGCCCAGTCTGCGCCGATCTCGCTGCAGGGGACGCCCCACACCTTCTCCGTGTAGGTCCGGAAGAAGATCTCGAACAGCCGCCGACCGAAGCGGTTCACGACCCATTCCTCGAACGTGCGCTCCTCCGGGTGAGGCACGACGCGCGCCCGCGCATAGCTCGCGAGGATCCGCACGGCCTCGACCGGACCCAGCCCGGAAAGCGCGTTCATGGGCCTCAGCGGGTAGTCGTAGAAGCGATCCTGGTAGTAGATGCGGGAGAGGCGGGGTCGGACGAGGAAATCCTCGCCGAGGATCTCCTCCCACAGCCGCTGGATGGCCTCGACCTTGGTGAAGAACCGGTGCCCGCCGATGTCGAACCGGTATCCCTCGTAGGTGACCGTGCGAGCCAGGCCGCCGACCTGGTCGTCCTGCTCGTAGACGAGCGCCGGGATTCCCCGCTCGGCGAGCTCGTGGGCGGCCGTCAGCCCCGCCGCGCCGGCACCGATGACGAGGACGGGGCGGCGCTCAGCGCTTGAGGGACCCATGCGCGTAGAACGGGGTCTTGACCACCTCGGCGGGAACGCGCCGGCCGCGGATGTCGACCTCGAGGGCCGTACCGATCGCCGAGCGGCCCCGCGGCAGGTAAGTGGTTCCGATCCCGTAGCCGAGGGTCGGGCTCATGGTTCCGCTCCGCACCTCGTCCACCCGTTCGCCCTCCAGCATGACCCCGTAGCCGGGACGAGGGAACCCGCGCTCGAGGACCCGGAAGCCGACCAGTCGGCGCTCCGGCCCGCGCTCCTGGATCCCCGCGAGGGCCTCCCGGCCCTCGAAGTCGCCCTTGTCCAGTTTGACGATCCACCCCAGGCCCGCCTCGTACGGGTTCGTCGTCTCGTCGATGTCGTTCCCGTAGAGGGCGTATTTCATCTCCAGGCGCAGCGTGTCGCGGGCGCCCAGCCCGCACGGCCTGAGCCCGTGTCCGCGACCGGCCTCGAGGAGGGTTTCCCAGACCGTCTCGGACGCGCCCCGATCGAGGTACAGCTCGAAGCCGTCCTCGCCCGTGTAGCCCGTCCGGCTGACGATCGCCGTCACGCCCGCCACCTGGCCGTCCCGCTTCCAGTAGAAGTCGATCGAGCCGAGGTCGAGGTCCGTCACGGTCCCGAGGATCGTCTCCGCGAGCGGCCCCTGCAGGGCGAGCAGCGAGATCGCCTCCGAGCGATCCTCGATGGCCGCCTCGGGGGCGGTACGACGGATGTGGGCGAGGTCCTTCTCGATATTGGCGGCGTTCACGACCATGAGGAACCGTTCCTCCTCCAGCCGGCAGACCACACAGTCGTCCACGATCCCCGCGTTCTCGTCGACCATGGCCGAGTACTGGGCCTGGTGGACCTCCAACGCGCCGGCGTCGTTCACCGTCACGCGCTGGACGGCCTCCAGCGCCCGCGGGCCCGAGAAGACGAACTCCCCCATGTGGCTGACGTCGAAGAGCCCGGCCCGCTCGCGGACCGCGCGGTGCTCCTCGGTGATGGACTCGTACTGGACCGGCATGAGGAAGCCGGCGTAGGGGACCATCTTCGCCCCCAGCCGTTCATGGGTCTCCGTGAGGGCGGTCCGCTTCAGTTCCGTCAAAGAATGTATTTCCGGAGATCCTGGTCCTCGACGATCCCACGCAGCCTCTCCTGCACGTCCTCGGCCTCGATCACGACCTCGCCGGTCTGCACGTCCGGAACGTCGAACAGAATGTCGTCCAGGAGTCGGGTCATCACCGTGTGGAGCCGCCGTGCGCCGATGTTTTCCATCAGGTCGTTGACCTCGGCGGCGGTACGCGCGATCTCCCGGATGGCATCGTCGGTGAAGGTGAGAGCGACGCCCTCGGTGTCGAGCATGGCCCGGTACTGCAGGGTGAGCGCGTTCTGCGGCTCGATCAGGATCCGCTCGAAATCCTTCGCCGTCAGGCTCCTGAGCTCCACCCGGATCGGGAAACGCCCCTGGAGCTCGGGGATCAGATCGCTCGGCTTCGACACATGGAAGGCCCCCGCGGCGATGAACAGGACGTGGTCGGTTCGGATCAGGCCGTACTTGGTCTGGACGTTCGACCCTTCGACGATCGGCAGGAGGTCCCGCTGCACCCCCTCGCGGGAGACGTCCGGCCCGCCCGTCATCTTCTCGCCGGCGATCTTGTCGATCTCGTCCAGGAACACGATACCCGAGTTCTCGGTCCGGTAGATCGCCTCGTTCACCACCTCGTCCATGTCGATCAGCTTGCCGAGCTCCTCCTGGAGGAGGATGCGGCGCGCCTCGGACACGGTGACCTGGCGCCGCTTCTTGCGCTTGGGGAGGATCTCCTCGAGCATCTCCCCGACGTTGACGTCCATCTCCTCCAGGCCCATCGGCGACAGGACCTCGAAGAAGGGCATCCGGCCGGAGGCGGTCTCGACCTCCACCTTCCGGTCTTCCAGCTTCCCGTCCGCCAGCAGCGCGCGCAGCTTGTCGCGCGAGCGTTCGCGCTGCTCCTTCAACCGCTCGAACGAGTCGGCCGACTGGCTCTCCCGAATGCCGCCCGAGGCGTCCACCAGGTAGCGCCGGCCGCCGCCCGACTCCTCGACCGGTCGCAAGGGCGGCAGCAACAGATCCAGGAGGCGCTCCTCCACGTTCTCCTCGGCCTGTTCGTAGACTTCGTCTTCCCACTCCTGGCGCACCATGCTCACCGAGATCTCCATGAGGTCGCGGACGATCGACTCCACGTCGCGACCCACGTAGCCGACCTCGGTGAACTTCGAGGCTTCGACCTTGACGAACGGGGCGTCCGCGAGCCGGGCCAGGCGCCGTGAGATCTCCGTCTTGCCGACCCCCGTGGGGCCGATCATGATGATGTTGTTGGGCAGGATCTCGTCGCGCAGGTCCTCGGCCACGCGCAGGCGCCGCCAGCGGTTCCGGAGGGCGATCGCGACCGCGCGCTTCGCCTCCTCCTGGCCGACGATGTACTTGTCGAGCTCGCCGACGATCTCGCGCGGCGTCAGCGCCTCGTACGGATCCGACCCGGCCGCGTCGCCGGACGTCTCGTCCGGGGCCGGGGGCGCCTTTCTCTCCTCGGTGACGGGTTCGCTCATTCCGCCTTCAGCTCCAGGATCGAGATGTCGGTGTTGGTATAGATGCAGATCTCGCCGGTGATCTCGAGCGAGCGCCGGACGACCTCCCGGGCGTCCAGGTCGGAGTGGGCCAGCAGTGCCCGCGCGGCCGCCAGCGCGAAGGGCCCGCCCGACCCGATCGCCAGGATGCCGTCGTCCGGCTCGATCACGTCCCCGTTGCCGGAGACGAGCAGGCTGTGCTCTCGATCACAGACGGCCAGCATCGCCTCGAGCCGCCTCAGGATGCGGTCCGAGCGCCAGTCCTTGGCCAGCTCGACAGCGGCCCGCGGGAGATTGCCGGGGTAGCGCTGGATCTTTTCCTCGAACTTCTCGAACAGGGTCAGGGCGTCGGCGGTCGATCCGGCAAAGCCCGACAGGATCTCTCCGTCGTGCATGAGGCGGAGCTTGTTGGCCCGGCGCTTCATGACCGTGTCGCCGAAGGTGACCTGGCCGTCGCCGCCCAGCGCGACCCCGCCATCC
>DATEDS010000271.1:0-4140 GCA_035281565.1 Gemmatimonadota bacterium | reverse complement strand
GGAACCCGGCGCGAACTCCGGGTGCGGCTCGATCCCACCCGGGCGGCCGCGCTCGGACTGACCCCGGAAGCCGTGCGGAGGGCGCTCGCCGCCGGGCTGAACGTCAGCGGTTCTGGCGGCGCATTGCATCGAAACGGGCTTGAAACCCCCATCACGATCGAGGACCGGGCCCAGGGTCTCGCCGACGTCGAATCGGCGGTCCTCAGACCCGGCGCTGCCGGGCGCCCCGCGGTCCGGCTCGACGACGTGGCGCAGGTCGTGCTCACCTACGCCGACCCTCCCGACCTCCATCGCGTGGATGGGGTTCCCGCCGTTTCGCTGTACCTCTACCGGCAGCCGGGTTCGAACGCGATGCGTGTCGTGGATCGGGTCCGGGAGCGGATGGAGGAGCTCGTCCGCAGCCTCCCCGCCGGTTACCGGGTGATCGAGGACTACGACGCCAGCGAGAGGATCCGCGAGCAGCTCTCCGATCTCCGCGATCGCGCGCTCCTCTCGGCGGCTCTGGTGCTGCTCTTCCTCCTGCTCGCATTCCGTCGCTGGCGCCCGGCGCTGATCCTGTTCGGCACGATCATAGCGGGTGTTCTGGTGACCCTGGATCTCATGGCGCTGGGTGGACTTTCGCTCAACCTCCTGACCCTGGCGGGTCTCGCGATGGGGCTCGGGCTCATGGTCGACAACGGGATCGTCGTGCTGGAGTCGATCGAAGCGAGGCGAAACGCGCACTCCGGCGCGCGGCAGGTGCTGCAGCCGGTCCTGGCCGCCACCCTGACGACCGTGATCGTGTTCGTGCCCTTCCTCTATCTCCAGGGGGAGCTGCGCGCCTACTACGTGCCGTTCGCTGTGACGGTCGGCATCGCGCTCCTGGTGAGCCTGGCGATCGCGTTCACGCTGATCCCGGCCCTCCACGCCCGCTTTCCGGCGCCCGGCTCAGCGCTTCCGGAACCTTCGTCTCGCGGGACATCGTCGCGCGCGGCGCGCCTCTGCACCTTGCGCCCGCACGACCTCTACCGCGGCGGCGTGGCCTGGACCATCCGCCATCCCTGGCCGATCGTCGGGGTGGCCTTCCTGCTCCTGGCGGCCAGCGCCTGGCTCTTCGTCGAGGAGGTGCCGCGCGGCCGTACGTGGGCCGGCTGGGGTGAGGAGACATGGCTGAGCATCCAGATCAGGATGCCGCGCGGGGCCGAGCTCGAGCGAACCGACGAGATCGCTCGCCGCGTGGAGAGGCGACTGGCGCGGATCCCCGAAGTGGACCGGTTCGTCACGCGGGTTCGGCCCGAGCATGCCTCGATCCACGTGACCTTCCCCGACTCGCTCGCGACCACGTGGGTTCCGCTCGTGGTGAAGGACCAGTTGGTCGCGTACTCCCACACCTTCGGCGGCGCCGACGTCCGGGTCTGGGGTTTCGGACCGACCTTCTCTGGCGGAGAGGGCGAGCCGCCCGGCTACGCCCTCGAGCTCAAGGGATACGATTACCGGGAGCTCGAGAGGATCGCGGATGACGTGGCCGCGCGGCTCGAGCGCTTCCCGCGGATCCGCGAGGTCGATCCCGACGCTGCGGGTCGCTGGTTCGAGCGCGACAAGGAGACCGAACTGGTCCTGGAGCCCGACCGCGATCACCTGGCGGCCTACGGCCTGACGGCGGACGCGCTGCTCGAGGCTGTCTCTGGCTATACGCGCGGTAAGATCAGCCGCGAGGTGGCCATCGTCGCCGGCGAGGAGATCGACCTCTCGCTCAAGATCGAGGGCGCCGAGGAATCGGACGTGGATGACCTTCTGGATCTCGTCATCACGACCGACGGGGGCGGTCCCGTGCGGGTGGCCGAGGTGGCGACCGTCCACGAGCGGCGGACCCTGGGCCGGATCGTGCGCGAAGACCAGCAGTACCAGCGGATCGTGACCTACGAGTTTCGGGGACCCCGGAAGCTCGGCGACCGCGTGCGCGACGCGGTCGTCCAGGCGACCGTGCTCCCGGCCGGCTACACGCTCACAGCGGAGCGTTCCTTCTGGGAATTCGAGGAGGGGGAGCGAGGGCAGCTCGCGCTCGTGATGGGGCTGGCGATCCTCCTCGTCTACATGGTGACGGCGGCTCTCTTCGAGTCGCTGCGGGCGCCGCTCGTCGTGCTGGCGGCCGTGCCGCTCGCCTTGGTCGGCGTCTTCCTACTCTACTTCCATCTGCGCGAGACGTTCACCCGCGAGGCTTGGATCGGGGTCGTCATGATGGCGGGAATCGTCGTCAACAACGCGATCCTCGTGGTCGACCGGATCGGGACGCTCCACCGGGGCGCCGATGCGCCGGCTCTGGACCTGGACGAGGCAGCGCTCCAGGGAACGCTGGACCGCGTGCGACCCATCCTCATGACGACCGGGACGACGGTGCTGGGCCTCCTGCCCCTGGTGCTGCTCACGGAGCCCGGGACCGAGGGCCTCTGGCGGGCGCTCGCGCTGGCCACCATGAGTGGGCTCGTCGCTTCGACGCTCCTCGTCCTCGTGACCCTCCCCGCCCTCTACGTCGTGGTGAGGCCGTGCGGCGGGCCGGCCGAGGAGTCCGGTGTCAGAAAGGGGGGTCGGTTATAGCCGCGTAAAGGTCCACCCGGCGAGGAGATACATCGCTGCCGCCAGCAGGAGCACGCCACGGAAGCCCACCATGAGCGCGACCAGCGGCGCGGCAGCGGCGCCGATCACCGAGAGAAACCCGTTCACCCCCCAGCACCACGGGATCCATCCCGGCTCGGCGTCCGAGACCCGCTGAAGGCCGAGCGGAAAGGGCATCCCCATGCAGAACGCGAGCGGGGCGAGGAGGGCGAGGGCGAGCGCCATCCGCACCGGGAGGGGGCTGCCGGCGAAGGCCGCCCAGAGAGCCTGCCCCCCGAGCCAGGTGAGGGGCGCCAGGACGGCGATGGCCAGGAACGGAAGCCACGGCGACCGGAACCGGTCGGCCGCGGTCAGCCGCCCGGCGGTGAAGCTCCCCAGCCCCGCGAAGACCAGGAAGGCCGCCAGCACGACCGACGTGGCGGTGGCCGGCTCGGCCAGGAACAGGAGGAACCGCTGTATCGACGAAACCTCGAGCAGCATGAAGGCGAGGCCGAGGAGCGCGAAGTAGACGAACCGCGCCGCCGCCCGCCTCGCTTCCCGGGGCCGCGGGTCGTTGGTCCAACCGGTGCCCCGTGGCAGGAACGCGAGGGGCAGAAGGATGAGGAGAGCCGAGACCGGCACGGCCTGCACGAGGACGAGGGCCTGGGCCACGAGGCCCCACTCGAGATACGGCAGGGAAAGGCGACCCCCCGTCTTCCACAGCTCGACCAGGCGGCCGAAGGGAAGAAAATGGTGATAGAAGGGCGCCTCGTCGGTCACCGGATCGACCGCGAACGGGTACGTCGCGAGAAACCGTCCGGGTGCCGGCCCCAGAAGACCCTCGGCGGCTGCCCGGAACCAGTCCGGGTCCAGGACGTTGTAGCGGTTGGCGGCGGATTCCGTGACGCCGGGCGCCCACGCGACGTCGAACGACCGTTCCGCGGCCCACTCTCCCAGCCGCCCCGCCTCCTCCGGCGTGAAAGGTCGCGGGCTCGCCAGCAGGGTCGCCGTGCCCCAGCTTCGGACGATCACGACGCGCGAACCCGCCGACAGTCCCCGGGCGTCGAGCACGGCCCGAAGGGTGGCGAGAAGCCGCGGGATCTCGCGCGGCGGCTCGACGGCCCAGCGGGTGATCGCCAGGACACCGTCCTCTCCCAGCGCCTTCCACAGATCGGCCATTCCCTCGACCGTGAATAGGTAGGAGGCTCCCGCGGCCGCCATGCCGCCGGCCGCGCCGTGAAGCGAGCCCATTTCGGCGATCAGGACCCGGTCGTAGCGGTTCCGGGTGGCATGCAGGAAGGCGCGGGGCGCGGTCGCCGCCCTCCGCACGCCGGGGCCGAGCGTGCCGGATGCGAGGAGGGGATCGATCCGCCGGTCGGGATCCACCACGGTGATCGAGGCCGCGCCAGAGGCGCGGGCCAGATGGATCGAGGCTCCCCCACCGAGCCCCAGAACCAGGACCTCGGAAGGCTCGCCACGGCCGATCGCGAACGCGGCGGCGGCCGTCGTCTGGCGCAGGAGCGACGTGTCGGCGGCCAGCGTGCGTGACCCCAGCGGCTCGCCGTTCAG
>DATEDS010000270.1:0-4568 GCA_035281565.1 Gemmatimonadota bacterium | reverse complement strand
GCTTCAATCGTTTCCTCACCGGTCTCCGTATCCGGGATCACGACGGCCCGCTTCTCGATCTTGTGCATGCCGAGGATGCCGCTCTGGGGCGGGTTCAGAATCGGGGTCGACATGAGGGACCCGTAGATCCCCCCGTTCGAGATCGTGAACGTGCCGCCTTGCAGATCCTCGATCGCGATCTTCCCGTCGCGGGCCTGGGTCGCGAGATCCTTGATCCGCCGCTCGATCTCGGCGAACGACATCCGGTCGGCGTCCCGCAGCACGGGGACAACCAGGCCCCGCGGCGTGCCGACCGCGATCCCGAGGTGGACGTAATCGTGATATACGATCTGATCGCCTTCGATGAAGGCGTTGATCTCGGGATGGTCGCGCAGGGCCAGGATCGACGCCCGCGCGAACAGCGACATGAAGCCGAGGCGGACCCCGTGCTGAGCCTCGAACTGCTCCTGGTGCTCCTGCCTGAGCTCGAGGACCCCGGTCATGTCGATCTCGTTGAAGGTGGTCAGGATGGCGGCCGTCCGCTGGGCCTCGACGAGCCGCTCGGCGATCCTCTGCCTCAGCCGCGACATCTTCTCGCGCCGGGTTCCGGGCTCCTCGGCCTCCCGTGCGGCCTCGCGATCGGCGGGGACCACGGTCCGCTCCTCGACGCCCACGCCCACCTCGCGCCGGGGCTTCTCCTCCCGAGCCCTTCGTCCGTCCCCGTCCTCCGGCTCCACGCCCGGGGTCGCGGGCCGGCCGGGGGGCGCGACCTCGCGCGGGGCGGGGGGCGTTGACCCCTCCTCAATCTCTTCGGGTGCTTCGGGCGCCTCTTCCGCCAGGGACTCCGGCTCCGGGCGGGCCTCGGGCTCCTCGGCCTCCTCGGCCTTCTCGGGCTCTTCGGGCTCCTCGCGGGACGGGGCTTCGGCCTTCGGGGCCGCTTCGGCCTTCGCTTCGGTCGCACGGGCGGTCCCGCCCTCGACGATCCGCCCCACGACATCGCCGACGTGCACGGTCTCTCCCGCCTGGACCAGGATCTCGAGCGTCCCCGACGCCTCGGCTGCCAGCTCGACCGTGGCCTTGTCGGTCTCGAGCTCGAGGATCGGCTCGTCCTTCTTGACCTGGTCGCCGTCCTTCTTGAGCCAGGAGCCGAGGTCGCCCTCGGTCACGGATTCGGCGAGATCAGGGATACGAATTTCCAAGGATCCTCCGTGACGGCGGAAGCTCGGATTTCCTCGAAAAGCGAAAACTAGCGCAAGGCCGGACCAGCCCGCCTCAGCCCTCGAGGGCCGCGTCGATCAAAGCTGCTTCCTCTTCCTCGTGCACCCGGTGGGAACCGGTCGCCGGGCTGGCCGCCTCCTGACGACCGACATAGCGCAGCGCCACCCCCTTCGGAACGTGCCGCTCCAGCCGGTGCCGGATGTTCCGCCACGCTCCCATGTTCTCCGGCTCCTCCTGGACCCACACGAGCTGCTTCAGGTTGGGATATCCGGCGACCAGGTCGCTCAGCTCGGCGTGGGGGAACGGGTAGAGCTGCTCCAGCCGCGCGATCGCGGTGTCCTCGATGAGCCGCTCGCGGCGCGCCTCCAGCAACGTATAGAACACCTTCCCCGAGCAGAGCAGGATCCGTCTCACGGCACTGCGGTTTGCGAGCTCGCCCTCGTCGAGGACGTTCTTGAACCCGCCGTCGGTGAGCTCGGCGAGCCGCGACACCGCCAGCTTGTGACGGAGAAGACTCTTCGGGGTCATGACGACGAGCGGCTTCCGGAAGTCGCGATGGATCTGGCGCCTCAGGAGATGGAAGAGCTGGGCCGGCGTCGTCGGGTTCACCACCTGGACGTTGTTCTCGGCGCACAGCTCCAGGAACCGCTCCAGCCTCGCGCTCGAGTGCTCCGGGCCCTGCCCCTCGTACCCGTGCGGGAGGAAGAGGACGAGCCCCGACATCCGCTGCCACTTGTACTCGCCGCTCGACATGAACTGGTCGATCACGATCTGGCCGCCGTTCACGAAGTCGCCGAACTGCGCCTCCCAGATGACCAGCGTCCACGGATCGGCGGCCGAGAACCCATACTCGAAGCCGAGCGCGGCGTATTCGGAAAGGGGGCTGTTGATGACGTGGAACACGTTCTGGTCTGGAGCCATGTGGTTGAGCGGCACATAGTGCTCACCGCTTTCCTGATCCACGTAGACCGCATGCCGATGGCTGAAGGTGCCGCGGACCGTGTCCTGCCCTGCCAGGCGGACCTTCGTTCCCTCGAGGAGGAGCGAGCCGATCGCCAGCGCCTCCCCGCACCCCCAGTCGATCTCGCCGTCCTCGATCACCATCGCCGCCCGGGCCTCCATGAGGCGTTTCAGCCGCTTGTGCCAATGGAACCCGTCGGGCGCCGTGACGAGAGCGCGGGCGATCGCCTCGAGGGTCTCGCGGGGCACACGGGTGTCGGCCCCCCAATCCTCGCCGGCCGGACCCAGACCGTCCCAGATCCCCCCCAGGCGGTGGATCTCCGCCCCCTCGGAGCCGCGCGCCGTTTCGTGGGCCTCGTCCAGCGCCGAGCGGACCTCCTCCTGCATCGCTTCGACGTCGGCTTCGCCGACCACCCCCTCCTCGATCAGCCGTGCGGCGTACACGGCCGAGTTCGACGGGTGGGCCTCGATCCGCCGGTACATCACCGGCTGCGAGTAGGTGGGATCGTCAAGCTCGTTGTGGCCGTAGCGCCGGTAGCAGACCAGGTCGATCACGACGTCCCGATGGAAGGTCTGCCGATAACCGACGGCGAGCCTGGCCGCATGGGCCGCGGCTTCGGGGTCGTCCCCGTTGACGTGGAACACGGGCGCATGGACGATCTGCGCGATGTCCGAGGCGTAGCGCGTGGAACGCGCCTCGTCGGGATCGGTCGTGAAGCCCACCTGGTTATTGATGATGACGTGGATCGTTCCGCCCGTCCGGTATTCCTCCAGCCCGCCCATCATCAGGGTCTCGGCGACCACCCCCTGGCCCGTGAACGCGGCATCCCCGTGCAGGAGGACCGGAATCGCACGCCGCTGTTCCGTATCGTGGAACACCTCCTGCTTGGCCCGCACGTTCCCCTCGACCACCGGGTCGACGGCCTCGAGGTGGCTGGGGTTGAAGGCCAGCGAGAGGTGGACGGTCCGGCCGTCGTCGGCGTGGAAGTCGCGCGAGTAGCCGAGGTGATACTTCACGTCGCCGTGGCCCGCGGTCTGGATCGCGGTCGGGCGATCCTCGAACTCGGCCAGGATCTGCGCGTACGGCTTCCCGAGAACGTGGGCCAGGACGTTGAGCCGGCCGCGGTGCGCCATCCCCATCACGATCTCGTCGACGCCCGTCGCCGCCGATTCCTCGACCAGCGTGACCAGGAGCGGGATCAGGCCCGTCCCCCCCTCGAGGCTGAACCGCTTGGCGCCCGGAAACCGCCGATGGAGGGTTTCCTCGAACGTGTCCGCGGTCACCAACTGGCGCAGGATGTCGCGGCGTCGCTCCGGCTCCAGCGGGGGATGGTTCCGAACCGGCTCCATCCTCTCCTGGAGCCACTCCTGCTGCGCCTTGTCGGCCACGTCCATGTATTCGACGCCCACCGTGCCGCAGTAGGTGGCGCGCAAGGCCTCCAGAAAGTCGCGCAGGCGTCCCTCCTGGAACTCGCGGTAGGTGTTGCATCGAACCACCGAGTCGAGCTCCTCTTCGGTGAATCCGAACTCCGCGAGGTCCAGGAGCGGGTTCGTGCGCTCGGACCGGTCGAGGGGGTCCAGGTCGGCGATGAGGTGGCCGAACGCCCGGTACGTCCAGACCATGTCGTAGACGCGGAGCCCGGGGGCCACCGTCGCATGGTCGGCTCCCTCCGGGAGATCGCCCCGGGCCGTCAGGACCGCCGGCTCGGGGAGGGCTCCCCGGCTCGGCCGTTCGGCGGCCGGGCCGCGCCCGTTGGGCTCGAGGGCGGCCCCCGCCCCGTTGGCGGCCCCGGTCGGGGTGGCGGTTCCCCGATGCCCGTTGCCGGCGTACTGGAAGCCGGCGAAGAACAGGGCCCACGTCGGGTCGACCGAGTCGGGATCGGCCAGGTACTGCCGGTACATCGACTCGACGAACTCCGGATTGGCCCTCAGGATGGCGTCGATGGAAGGCATGCTCGATTCAAGATAGCGGCTGCGTAAAGGCCCGGCATGACGGAGTGCATCGACCGTGCCGTTTCGGGACCACTGGACCCGTTCGACCCATCGGCGATCGGCCGGCGGCCGCGGACGTTCGAAGGGGCCACGGGCTCTTCAGGTCGGCCGGGACCAGCCGACGGAAGGCGTTGGTCCTGCTGGATACCAAGAAAATAACCAATATAGATGTAATCTGCGCTTTCATGACCATCGCTATGCGTCATGGTCCCGCTCCGCGATCGACGTCGCTCGCCGGGCCCTTTGCACGAAGATCATCACCCGGGGGCAGTCGTGCGCTTCTCACGTAGACCGGCCCTCGGGCAGGGACTACCTTGCCGCCATGGACCGTAACGTCATCTCCCCGGCCATCGTCGCCGTAGTCGGGTTCGTCGTCGCGCCGGCGACCTCGGGGAAGCTCTTCGCCCAGGACCTGGGGT
>DATEDS010000269.1:0-3696 GCA_035281565.1 Gemmatimonadota bacterium | reverse complement strand
CGCGAGCATCTCGCCCTCGGCATGGATGATCTTCGCGCGCTTCTCGCGCTCGGCGACTGCCTGACGCGCCATCGCCCGCTGCATCTCCTGCGGCAGGTCGACGTGCTTGACCTCGACGCGCGAGACCTTGATCCCCCAGGGGTCCGTGGCCTCGTCGAGGATGACCTGGATGCGCTCGTTGATCTTGTCGCGCTCGGCGAGGAGCTCGTCGAGCTCGGCTTCGCCGATCACCGACCGCAGCGTCGTCTGCGCCAGCTGGCTGGTGGCGTACAGGAAGTCCTCCACCTCGACGATCGCCTTGTTGGGATCGAACACCTTGAAGTACACGACCGCGTTCACCTTCACCGACACGTTGTCGCGGGTGATCACGTCCTGGGGCGGCACGTCGTGCGTGATCACCCGCAGGTCGACCTTCTGCATCTTGTCGATGATCGGAACGAGCAGGATGAGGCCGGGCCCCTTGGAGGCCACGAGCCGGCCCAGGCGGAAGATGACCCCGCGCTCGTACTCCTTGAGGATCCGGACCGCGCTCAGCAGCACGAACACGGCGAACGCGATTACGACGCTCAGGACGCTGATCGACTCCACGGCTTCCTCCGTTCGTTCCTACGAGTGTCCCGCGAGAACGGGATCCGGCGACAGGCCGATCGCGGCCAGCAACTCCGGCCATTCCTCGAGCGAGTCGAGCAGCAGGTCGGGCTCGCAGGCAGCGAGCTCGGCCCGCGTGGGCCGGCCGCTGGCCACCGCCACGGCGACCGCGCCCGCGGCGCGCGCGCACCGGACGTCGGCGGGCGAGTCACCGATCACTACGGCATCCGCGCCCGTGAACGCGTGTCCGGTCAGGCGACGGGCGCGGTCGATCGCGATCCGCGGAAGCCGGTCGCGGTCGGAGTCGTCCGATCCGTACGCGCCGACGGAAAAGCGCCGCCACAGGTCGAAGCGCTCGAGCTTGAGCCGGGCGCCCCGCTCGACGTTGCCGGTCACCAGGCCGAGGAGGACCCGGGGGTCGGCCGCCAGGACCTCGACGAGCTCGGCGGCGCCGGGATGAAGCCGGTGCGAGGCGTCCCGCGGCAGCTCCCGCTCGAGTCCCTCGAGGTAGTGCGCGAACAGCCCGGCGATCCCGGCCTCGATGCGGTCGTCTTCGAAGCCGGCCCGGCGCATGATCTCGTAGACGATCTGGGGGTCCGTCTTGCCGCTGAAATCGGTCCGCGCCTCGTCCCCGCTCGTGCCGAAATGCTCGATCAGGGCGCGCCGGAAGGCGCGCCGCGGCGCTCCTCCGGCGGTCAGCAGCGTCCCGTCGATGTCGAACAGGATCAGTCGGCTCGGACTAGGCAATCGTGCCTCGTTGTGGGAAACGGGCGGAAGCTAGCTTCGCGGGAAATCGGATACAACCGGCCACGACGAGGGACTCAGGCCTCCTTCGGCCGGCTCGCCACCGTCCCTTCCTCCGCCTGATACCAGCGGGCGAAGAGAATCCCGATCGCGGTCCACAGGACGAGCCCCCCGCCCATCTTCATGAGGAGGCCCGCCGCCTGCTGGTCCTCGCGCGAGCTGATCCAGGGAACGGGCGGAGCGAGCTCGTAGGTGGCGTAGACCGGCAGGTGCGAGAACGTCAGGTAGATGAACACGCCCGTGTTCGCGACCGTGGCGAGGATGAGGTAGGCGACCTTCCGCGGATAGCCGAACCCCGCCCGCGCGGGGACCCTGGCGACCACCGGCCACCAGAAGACGAATCCCGCCAGGATCCACAGCATGTCGATGAGGAACGAGCCCGCCTGCCAGGACATGAGGCCGTCCACCATGCGCGGCCAGTGGGTGAGCCAGACGAGCGCGTTGAAGACGACCACGGCGACGATGGGCCGGGTGAGGCGCTCCAGCGCTCCCACGACCGCCGGCCGTCGGGCGAGCCGCGCCCAGGCCGGGTCCGGAATCGATACGAGGAGGAGCGGGGGCGCCACCAGGGCGACAAGCAGGAACTGAACCATATGGACGCTGGCCAGATAGCCCGCCGCGAGCGCGCCGAGCGGCCAGTCCAGCGCGACCCACAGGCTCGCCACGCCGCCGGCGAACGCCCAGCGGCGGCCCGGGGTGGCCCCACCCGACCGGCGCGCCAGGCGCACGTACCAGGCGACGAGCACGGCGACCAGGATCCAGACGCCCACGTACGGCCGCCACGTCCACGACCACGCCAGCCCCTGGGCCGAGCACCACCACTGCACCGGCTCAGCCCCCGGTGGCGGCCGTGCCCCGCGCAGCCTCGGGCCAGGGCCCCCCGGCGACGAGCTTCGGAAGGTCGTTGGCCCAGTCCGACTGCCGGGTGCCGAACGGGTAGACGACGCGCGCCCGGCCATCGGGCGTGAACGCGAGGACCTGGGCCGCGTGGCCGACGGCGTAGGCTCCCGGGAGCGGCCCCGGCCTGGACGGCTGGCGGATGGCGGCCGGCAGGTGGAGCGAGCCCTGGATGGCATCCACCTCCGCATCCGTTCCGCGGAGCCCGATGAACGACCGGTCGAACCTGTCCAGCCACGCGCGCACGACCGCCGGAGTGTCCCGCTCCGGATCGGTCGTCACGAAGACGACCCGGATCCGCGACCGGTCGGCATAGTCGAGGTCCTTCAGCACCGCGGCGATGTTCGCCATGTGGATCGGGCAGACGTCCGGACAGTGGGTGTAGCCGAAGAACAGGAGCGTGACGAAGCCGTCGGTGCGGGCGCGGAAGTCGAACGGTCGCCCCTCGGTGTCCGTCAGCGTGAAGTCGGGTTTCGCCCACGGCGGATCGAGGAGCGTTCCGCGGAGATCCGGCTGCGCGGACTCCGCCCCCGCCCGGTCCCCCGGCACGGCGCCGCAGCCGTTCAGCAGCCCGACCGCGAGCAGCGAGGCGAGCGCGGCTTGCGAGATCGGAGAGGTACGGTTCACGCGCCCAAGGTACCTTCGGGCCCCGCGGCCAACGAACCCCTACCCGGAGGATCCACCATGCCCAGACTCTCTCCCGGCGATCGGGCCCCCGATTTCGACCTGCCCTCGACCGACGGCGGGAACACCAGTCTCGCGGACCTCGCCGGCAGGAAGGTGGTCCTCTACTTCTATCCCAAGGACATGACCTCGGGCTGCACCGCCGAGTCGTGCGCGTTCCAGGCATCCCTCCCCGACTTCGAAGCCGAGGACACGGTGATCCTGGGCATCTCCAAGGACTCCGTCGCGAGCCACCACAAGTTCCGCGAGAAGGAGGGGCTCACGTTCCATCTCCTCTCCGACGAGGACGCGGACGTCTGCGAGAGGTATGGCGTGTGGAAGGAGAAGTCGATGTACGGGCGGACGAACATGGGGATCGAGCGCACGACGTTCGTCATCGACGAGAACGGCCGGGTCGCCAAGGTCTTCCCGAAGGTCAAGGTGGACGGCCACGCGGAAGAGGTGCTGGAGGCCGTGCGCGAGGCCTGATTTCGCGTGGGCAGGGGGAGCGGCGACCCTCGGGGGCATCGGCGGCCGGCGGCCGGCGACTACATGCCCGGCGCGAGCGGGTTCGGCTCCAGCCCCGCGTAGAGCGAGTACCGCTCCACGCCGAGCGCGAGGCCGGGATCGACGGGGATCGCGAACGGGACGACGGAGTCGGCCGGGATGAGCCCGAGCGTCTCCCGTGCGGTCCCCATCCAGCGGTTCTCGTCGTCGTAGAGGTAGGCTTCGACGAGGACTCCG
>DATEDS010000268.1:0-3328 GCA_035281565.1 Gemmatimonadota bacterium | reverse complement strand
GCCGCCGACCTCGCGCTGGATCATGACCGCCGTCACGAAGATCCGCATGTCCATCAGCTCGATCCGGTCGGCCAGGGCGAGCAGGGAGTCCTCCAGGCTCAGGCCGAACTTCTGCTCCTCGAACACCCGCCGGAACTCCATACCGATCGGCTGGGGGGCCTCTTCGGCCACCAGCTGGAGGCCGGTGGAGAACGCGTGGCCGGCGCGGATCGCCCGGCCGAGGAGGTCGATCGACTCCGGGAAGTGCTCCTCGAACTTGCGCAGGCGCTTGGTCTTCCGGCGCCGTACGTACATGTAGGGCAGCGTGGCGGAGAAGCCGGCCACGGTGATGGCGATGTACGGGATCCGGAGCAGCAGCAGCGTGACCAGGCCGGTGGCCGTCGCGACGCCGATCGTGACCAGCAGATACGTCCCGACCTGCCAGTTCATGTCGGCCTGGTCGAGCATGTGCTGGAGGTCGCGGGTGTGGGGGAGCCTCGTCACGACGGGCTGGAGCCACTTCATGTCCTTGGCCTCTCCTTCGCGGAAGAGGTCCCCGAACGGGTCGCCGCCGGGCGTCCGCTCGCCCTTCGTCATGCCTTGCAGACGCGACGTGATGTCCCGGCTCCGGCGCCGCTCGCTGAACCACTCCCAGAGGAGGGCCAGCAGCAGCACGCCGCAGCCGACGGCGGTGAACACCATGACCGCGAGGGTGACGTTCTCGCTCATCCCTGCGCCGCCTGCGAGAAGCTGAAGTCGGCGTTCGAGAAGAGCGCGGTCGGGAGCTCGATGCCGGCCGTCCGGAGGCGCTCGGCGAACCGCGGCCGGATCCCCGTCGCCTTGAACCGGCCCAGGACCTTGCCGTCCTCGCCGATCCCCTGGCGCTCGAACAGGAAGATCTCCTGCATCGTGATCACGTCGCCCTCCATCCCCACGATCTCGGAGATCGAGGAGAGACGGCGGGTACCGTCGGAGAGACGGCTCACCTGGATCACGACCTGGAGCGCGCTGGCGACCTGCTGGCGCATGGCCTTCTCGGGCAGGTTCAGGTTGGCCATCGAGACCATCGTCTCGAGACGCGACAGGGCGTCGCGCGGGCTGTTGGCGTGGAGCGTGGTCAGCGAGCCGTCGTGGCCCGTGTTCATGGCCTGCATCATGTCCACCGCCTCGGAGCCGCGGACCTCGCCGACGATGATCCGGTCGGGCCGCATCCGGAGCGCGTTGATCACCAGCTGCCGCGCGGTGATCTGACCCACGCCCTCGACGTTCGGGGGACGGGTCTCGAGCCGGACGACGTGCGGCTGGCGGAGCTGGAGCTCGGCCGAGTCCTCGATCGTGACGATCCGCTCGTTCGGCGGGATCGACGCGGACAGGACGTTGAGCAGGGTCGTCTTCCCGGCGCCCGTGCCGCCCGAGATCAGCACGTTCAGCTTGGCCTTGATGATCCCCTGGAGGAGCTCCAGCATGGGCGGCGTCACCGTCTCGTACCGCAGCAGGTCCTCGGCCGAGAGGGCGTCCTTCTTGAACTTACGGATCGAGACGTGGGCCCCGTCGATCGCCAGCGGCGGGATGACCGCGTTGACGCGCGAGCCGTCCGCCAGGCGGGCGTCGACCATCGGGCTCGAGTCGTCGATCCGCCGGCCGACCGCCGAGACGATCCGGTCGATGACCTGCATCAGGTGCTTGTCGTCCTTGAACCGGACATCGGTCCTCTCGATCCGCCCACCGCGCTCGATGAACACCTGCTTGTAGGTGTTGACCAGGATGTCCGATACGCTCGGATCCTGAAGCAGGGGCTCGAGGGGGCCCAGGCCGAAGATCTCGTGGAGAACCTGCTCGACGAGCGCTTCCCGCTCATCGAAGTTGAGCGGCGCCACCTCGCGGTCGAGGAGGTCCTGTACGACCTTGCGGATCTCGGCCACGACCTGGCTCCGGTCGTAGGAATCGAGGTTCGAGAGATTGAGCCGCTCGAGCAGCATCTTGTGGATGCGGCTCTTGATCTCGTGGGCGTCCGTGCCCGACTCGTACTGGTCGTCGACCGGCACCAGCGACTCCGGCGCCGGAGGCGGGGTCGGTGCCGGCGCCGCGGCGGCGCCCTCCCCGGGCTCCCCGCTGGGGTCGGGCGGCTCCCACGGAAGGCGACCGCGGTTGACGTCGCCGTCGCGCGTGAACAGGGGTACGGTGTAGGGATCCTTCGGGTTCATGCGTGCTCACCTCCAACGACGGCCGGAGGCAGCATGAGCGGATCCTTCTCCCGCCGCGACTCCCCCCCCATCATGCTCTTCAAAGGATCCACGATCGCCCGCGAGAACCATCCCTTGCGGCGCGCGCTCGTGGCCGGCATACCGGTAATCTTGGCCGCCAGCGACTGGAGCTCGAGCGTATAGGTGCAGCTCTCGTCCAGGATCACCGGCCGGCCGCTGTTGATCGAATAGATCACGGATTCGTAGTCGTTGGGGAGAGCCCAGTAGACTTCCAGCCCCAGCGCCCGCTCGACGTCGTCCAGGGTGATCTCGCTCTCCGCCTGGTAGCGGTTCACGACGAGCCGCAGATCGCGCTCGCCGGGGACCAGTCGCGTCATGAGGTGCTGGCACCGCTGGATGTTGCGGAGGGACGGCAGGTCGACGTTCGCGACCAGATAGATCTCGTCGGCCTTTTCGAAGGTCGCGACGGTGCGCACCGTGAACGAGTTCGACAGGTCGACCACGACGTACTGATAGTGCTGCTTCAGGAACTGCAGGATCTGCTTGGTCTGGTCCGCCGTCACTACGTCGGCGCGCTCGGGCTGATACGGCGCGGACAGGACGTGGATCCCGGACTCGTGGCACTCGATGAACGAGGCCAGCAGGTTCGAGTCCATCCGGTGGAAGTTCCTGGACAGGTCGACGAAGCTGAAGCGGGGCTCGACGCCCAGGAACAGGGCGATCTCGCCGAGCTCCAGGTCGAGGTCCACGAGCACCGTGCGCTTGCCGGTCATCCGGTGGATCTGAATCGCGACGTTGGTCGCCACGGTCGTCGCGCCCGAGCCGCCCTTGGCAGAGAAGAACGCCATCAGCTTCCCCGGTTCGCGCCGGGCCGCCCCGGCAGGCGAAGCCGCAGCTCCGGTCGCCCGCGTGCCGATTTTTCGCCGCACGCGATCGATCGCGGACTGCATGGCCTCGTCCGTCACCGGCTTCGGCAGGTACTCGCTGATCCCGGACTGCATGACCTGCAAGAGGAAATCGGGCGTCTTGTCGGTGCCCGCGGCGATGATCCGGACCTGCGGGGTCGCTTCGGACAGGAACTGGGCCAGCTTGCACCCCAGCAGCGGGTCCTCCTCGAGGTCGAGGAAGACCATGTCCGGCATGAC
>DATEDS010000267.1:0-2190 GCA_035281565.1 Gemmatimonadota bacterium | reverse complement strand
GTGGGAATTCGCGGCCGTGTTCCTGTCCACGGTCGAACACGAAAGGCTCCCCGGTCTTCCGCCGCCTGGTCCGGCGGCACGGCCGGGCCGCCGGCCGGGAACCGGGGCGGTGATTGCGTTCCTCTTCTCTTCCCCCAACGGCCGTCCGGATTTCACTCCGACGACCGAGAATGGGCCGGCTTCCCGGAAACATCGGGCCTCCCCCATCCCCCGCCACCCGGCGTGGCGATCGAGAGGAGATCGTCCGGTGCGAGATCGAGACGGACTTTGGCCGGGATCTCCTCGCGGGCTTCCCCGCGGACGATGGCATCCTGTCCGGCCGCTCCCGGCTCGCCCCCCTGGACTCCGAAGGGGCGGAAGCGCCGGCGCTCGGCCAGGAATGTCCCGGTGCACGGCGCCAGGGCGCGGATCTCCCGGATCACGCCATCGCCTCCCCGGTGGACCCCCCGACCCCCGCTTCCACGGCGGATTTCGTACCGCTCGACGCGGAGCGGGCAGGCCAGCTCCAACGCCTCGACGGGCGTGTTCAGCGTGTTGGTCATGTGGGAGTGGACGGCGTCTCTGCCGTCCGCATGCGGCGTGGCGCCCGCCCCCCCGGCGATCGTCTCGTAGAAAGCGAACGGCGCCCCCCGCCGCGGATCGATCCCGCCCACCGCGAGGTTGTTCATCGTTCCCTGGGAGGCCGCCGGTACGACCCCCGGCAGGGCGGACGCGAGGGCTCCCAGCACGACGTCGACGATCCGCTGGGACGTCTCGACGTTTCCCGCGGCGACCGCCCTGGGCGGCCGGGCATGGACCACCGTCCCCTCGGGAGCGAGGACCCGGAGGGGACGGAAGCAGCCGGCGTTGAGCGGCGGGTCGAGGAGGGTGGCGGCGCCCTCCTCCCACGGGGTCACGAGCAGCCCGAGGAAGGCGTAGAGGACCGCCGAGCGGGTGATCGCCAGCACCGCGTTGACCCCGCCCGTGCACTCGGGGGCCGAGCCGCGGAAGTCGACGGTGGCCTGGTCCCCACGGACCCCGATCCGGACGCGGATCGGGATCGCGGTCGTCCCCATCCCGTCCCCGTCCAGGAAATCCTCGAAGCCGTATTCCCCGTCCGGGATCCGTTCGATGACCGACCGCATGAGCCGCTCCCCATAGTCGAGGAGCCCGTCCACCTGACGGGCGAGCTCGGACGCGCCGTGCCGCAGGATCGCCTCGCCCATCCGCCGCTCTCCGGTCCGGTGGCACGCGACCTGGGCCTTCAGGTCCCCGCTCCGCTCCTCCGGTGTCCGAACGTTGGCCAGGAGGAGCTCCCAGACCGGTGACACCGCTCGGCCGGCCTCGACCAGCCGGATCGGCGGGATCCGGAGGCCCTCCTCGTGGATGTCACGGGCGAGCGGCATGGATCCGGGGCTCGCTCCGCCGACATCGGCGTGATGGGCGCGAGCCGCCAGAAACGCCACCGGCTCTCCACCTTTCTCTGCGAAGACGGGGCTCACGGTGGTCAGGTCGGGGAGGTGGGTTCCGCCCCGGAAGGGGTCGTTCAGCGCCACGACGTCGCCGGTCCGCCAGGAGCCGAATGAGGACAGGGCCGCTTCCACCGACAGGGGCATCGCTCCCAGGTGGACGGGGATCGCGGCCGCCTGGGCCACCAGCCGCCCCCGTCCGTCGAACACGGCGGTCGAGGCGTCCCGGCGCTCCTTGATGTTCGGCGAGAAGGCCGTCCGGACGAGCGCCTCGAGCATCTCGTCCGCCACGCTGGAGAGGAGCCCTCCGAAGAGTGTCCGGGCGGCGGCCTCGGGCAGGGGAGCGCTCAACCGGAGCCCCGTTCGAGCCAGAGGTGGCCGGCGTCGAGCACCCGGGCCGCCCATCCGGGCGGGACGAGAACCGTGGCGTAGGGCTCGACGACGAGCGCGGGACCGTTCCAGGTCGCACCGGCCCCCACCCGCTCACGATCGACGACCGCGAACCCGTCCCGGTGTTCGACCGTGGCCTCGGCCACGTCTCGGGACCCGCCACGGACCGGGACGGGCGCCGGGGCTCCAGACCGTTCGACCGCCGCGACCCGGAGCGTCACGACCTCGACCGGCCAGCCGGGCTCGTCGTGCCCGAACCGGCGGCGGTGGGCGGCGTGGAAGCGCGCCGACAGCCGGGCTGGATCGGGATCGTACTCGACCTCGAGCGCGTGCGTCTGTCCCCGGTACCTGA
>DATEDS010000266.1:0-4393 GCA_035281565.1 Gemmatimonadota bacterium | reverse complement strand
GCGCTGGAGGCCCTCGATCGCGACGTGGACAGGATGCTCGAGAAGCGGCGCTGGCTGCTGGCGCGGCAGGACGCCTCGTCGGAAGGCGGCCCATGAAGGCTGCCACGAAGTCCTGCCTCACCATCTGCCTCGGCCTGATCGGCTTCTTTTCGCCGCTGAGCGGACAGGAGATCAGCAAGAGCACCGGCCTCGGGGTGATGAGCGGGTTGGAGGCGGAGGACCCCCATCGCCTCGGCGTTCATCTCATTCTCGGGCCAGGATGGGATCACGAGGTCATGCGCATGGCGGTCGAGGAGGAGTTCGCTCTAGCCGATATCGAGTGGACGGACCTGGAGGATCCCCGGAAAGGCGAGGTCCTCTACATCTATGGAGGGGAACTGGAACAAACTCTCGAGGATTCGATATGGACGGCGTTCACGATCCGAGACTCACGAATCGAGCTGTGGCGGCCGGTGCGCTACCTGGGCGCGGGGGGTGCCGAGTACGTCGCCCCTGGCATGACGTTCCGCATGAACGGATCCGCCGGCGGGAGCTACCGAGCGGGGATGAACGACCGGACCATCGCCTGCCGGCAGCTGATCCTGGCACTGAGGACGTTTCTTGCCGAGTTCCTGAAGGCGAACAGGACCAGTTACGAGCCGCCCCAGGATGAACCGCGAGGCTGCGCCAGCACGAAATGAACCGAAGCGTCTCCCGCGCCTCCTCCGATCGCATCCCTCCTGGCTGGCTCTTCGTCTTGCCGGCCCTCTTCACGATCGGCCTCTTCTTTCTCCTCCCGGTCGTGGCCGCGCTCTTTCTCAGCTTCACGGACTTCGACATCTACGCCCTCAGGACGTTCGAAAACGCCCGGTTCGTCGGGCTCGGCAACTACGCCGCGCTGCTCCGGGATCCTCTCTTCTGGACGGCCCTCAGGAACACGTTCTACTTCGTCCTGGTCGGGGGGCCGCTCTCGGTGGCGGTCTCGCTGGGGACGGCGCTACTGATCAACGCACGGCTGGTCCGCTACAGGGGCTTCTTCCGGACCGTCTACTTCGCGCCCGTCGTGACCACGCTGGTCGCGGTCGCGGTCGTGTGGCGCTACCTCTACCACCCGCGGTTCGGGCTCCTGAACTACGGGCTCGGTTTCCTCGGGATCGGCCCGATCGACTGGCTCGGGGACCCGTCGTGGGCGATGCCGTCGATCATCCTGCTCGCCGTGTGGAAGAACTTCGGCTACAACATGGTCATCTTCGTGGCCGGTCTGCAGGCCATTCCGGACTACCTCTATGAGGCGGCCGAGCTGGACGGAGCCGGCCCCTGGCAGCGCTTCCGTCACATCACGCTCCCCTCGCTCGCGCCGACCTTCCTGTTCGTCGGCCTGCTCACGATGATCGGCTACTTCCAGCTCTTCGCCGAGCCCTACGTGATGACCCAGGGCGGGCCGCTCCACGCCACCTACAGCGTGGTCCTCTTCATGTACGAGCAGGGGTTCCGGTGGTGGAACATGGGCTTCGCGGCCGCGATCGCGTTCGTCCTGTTCCTGATCATCCTGGCAGCCACCATGGTCCAGCTACGCCTGCAGCCCCGGGGTGAGGCGTGAACCGAAAGCTGAAGATGGCCGCGCTCTACGGCGCCCTGCTCCTCGGCGTCGTCCTGACCGTGATCCCGCTTCTCTGGATGGTATCGGCCTCGTTCATGCCGACGGGGGAGGCGAACAGCTATCCGCCGTCGCTCCTGCCGAGCGCGGTCACGCTAGAGCACTATCGGGATCTCTTCACGCGCCTCGATCTCGGTCGCACCCTCTTCAACAGCGCCTTCCTCGCGACCGCGGTGACCTTGATCTCGCTCCTCGTCAACTCGATGGCGGGCTACGCGTTCGCCAAGCTCCGCTTCCGCGGGCGGGACCGGATCTTCCGGGCGCTCCTGACCGCGCTCGTCATCCCCGTCCAGGTGGCCATGCTGCCGTTGTTCCTGATGATGAAGGAGCTGGGGCTCGTCAACACCTACTGGGGGGTGATCGTGCCGGCGATGGCGTCGATCTTCGGGATCTTCCTGATCCGCCAGTACGCGCTCGCGATCCCCGACGACCTGATCGATGCCGCGCGGATCGACGGCGCCGGGGAGCTCCGGATCTACCGGTCGGTCGTGCTGCCGCTCCTCGCCCCGATCCTCGTCACGCTCGCCATCTTCACGTTCCTCGCCGTCTGGAACGACTTCATGTGGCCGTTGATCGTCCTGACCGACAGCGACATGTATACGCTCCCGGTGGCGCTCGCCAACCTCAGCGGCGAGCACGCCCAGGACACCGAGCTCATGATGGCGGGCTCGGTCCTGACTGTCCTGCCCGTGCTGGTCCTGTTCCTCGTTCTCCAGCGTTATTACATCGAGGGGGTGATGCTGGGGAGCGTGAAGGGGTAGCGCCGGTTCCGTGCGCCCATGTTTCCTCACTACGGCGCCACGGCGGCAACGGGAATCGGTGCCGCATCATAGATTGGCAGCGGCGATGCCAGTCCTCGTGAAGCCTCTCTTGGGTGTTCTCGCGTTGACCGTTGCCGCAGCTCCTCTCTCCGCCCAGGACCTCTCCCGCGATGATTCCGTGAACCCCCCTAATCCCGCTCCTCGCTGGTGGAAGGGGAACCTCCACACCCACAGCCTGTGGAGCGACGGGGACGAGCTCCCCGAGCTCGCCATCCACTGGTACAAGTCCAATGGCTATCACTTTGTGGCCATGACCGATCACAATGTCATGCCCGACGAGATCCGCTGGGTCGACCTCGCGTGGGTAGAAGGCCGCGGGACGAGCCTCGAGCGGCTGCGCGGTGTGATGGGAGACGACTGGGCCGAGACCCGGCAGGTGGGCGACACCCTCCAGGTCCGGCTGCGGACACCCTCCGAGATCGCTCCACGGCTCGAAGAGCCCAACCGTTTCCTCCTTGTCCATGGCGAGGAGATCAGCGATTCCTTCGAGGACAAGCAGATCCACGTCAACGGGGCGAACCTGGTCGAGACGATCCCGCCGCAGGGAGGGGCCAGCGTGGCCGAGGTCATCGCCAAAGACGTGATCGCGGTCCGGGAGCAGGGGAGGGCGACCGGGCGCCTGGTCTTCGCCCAAGTGAACCATCCGAACTTCACCTGGGCGGTCGAGGCCGGGCATCTGGCAGGAATGCCGGCCGTGGATCCCGGCGGGCCCGCGTTCTTCGAGGTGTACAACGGGCATTTCCTGGTCGCGAACGCGGGCGATTCGCTGCACCCGAGCACGGACCGGATGTGGGATCTGGCGCTGACCGACCGTCTCCGGCGGGGGGAAGGCATCCTCTACGGGGTCGGAACCGACGACACCCACGATTACCACGGGAGCGGGCCCGGTGGCGCCCGTCCGGGCCGGGGCTGGGTGGTCGTCCGGGCGGACACGCTCTCCACCGAGGCCCTGATCCGGGCGATGCTGGCGGGCGAGTTCTATGCCTCGAGCGGGATCGAGCTCGATTCGATCCAGCGGACCGGCGACCGGATTGCCGTCGCGATTCGTCCCGAGAAAGGGGTGACCTACCGGACGCAGTTCATCGGCACGCGGAAGGACGCGAGCGGACCCGAGGAAGCGGGGATCGTCCTCGCCGAAGTCGATGGCCCACGGGCCGAGTATCTCGTGCTCGGCGACGAGCTCTACGTGCGCGCCAAGGTGCTCTCATCGAAAGTGAAGGAGAACGCCCCCGTCGAGGGTGTGGAGGAGCTCGAGGCTGCCTGGGTTCAGCCGGTCGTCCCTGCGGCAGGCGAGTGAGGATCCTTCTCCGGATCGCCGCGATCTACACGGCGCTCGCGGGCCTTGGCTTCATCTTCGCGCCGATCCGGCTCGGCGCCGGGCCGTCCCCGCCGACGCCTCTGCCGCGCTCGTCGCCCATCTCCGCGTCCTGAGCAGCTCGCTCCTGGGGATCGCGGTTCTCGACTGGGCGGCCCGGGACGCGGATCCCTCCAGGGCGCGGGACGCCATCATCCTCGGCAACATCGTGGGGTTTGCCGCCATCGGTGCGATGGATGTGTGGTCGCTGTTCAGCGGCGGGCGGGCCGTGACGAAGGTGTTCGCCGTCGTTCACCTGTCGTTCGCCCTGGCTTTCGTCCGGGCTTGGCGAACGAGCCGGTAGGCAGGCCCTAGTGGCCCCCGGTTCGTCAGCCGGTGACGCCGTTGTGAACGGAGAAGAGGCCGTCGGGGTCGTACGTCCGTTTGACCGCGGCCAGCCGCGCATGGTTTGATCCCCAGTAGGACCGCTGCCAATCCGCCTCGAAGTAGTCGCTCTCCGAGACGTAGGACCCGGCTCCAGGTGCCACCTTCAACAGCTCCGCCATCGCGGCGTGGATCCGGCTCGCGGCGCGGCGTCCTCGCGCCGAATCGGGCTCGCGACCGGAGATCCCGGGGAATGCG
>DATEDS010000265.1:0-2125 GCA_035281565.1 Gemmatimonadota bacterium | reverse complement strand
TCCAGATGTCCGCGGCGATCTTCCACTCGCCGTCTACGTTCTCCAGGACCTCCATGTACTTGCCCTGGTCGCTCCACTCCGTGCCGTCCGGGGCGGTTCCGCTCATCGTGAACGTGCCGGCGCCGTAGGCGATGTCGCCCGACGCCGCGACCTCGACGATGTCGGTATCGAGGGTAACCGACGAGATCGGAGACGCGAGCATGCCCGTGAACAGCTCCTGGATCGCCTGCGACCCGGTGGCCCGCGGTGCGCCCGGGGCCTGCACGATCGCGTCCGACGTGTAGAGGGCCGTCAGCGCGGCGGCGTCACCGGCCAGGGCGGCGTCCTCCCACGCCTGGTCCACGGCCAGGACCGCCTCGCGCGCGGCCGTCGCGTCGACCGCCGGGCTCGTCTCCGAGCCCTGCTCGGTGGCCGGTTCCTGACTCTGGCACGACATCGCGACCGCGACCGCCGCGCACACGAACAAGCTCTTCAAGGCACCCGTCATCGGGTTACCTCCTGAGATGGGGTGGGGGAGCTGGATGAGCCGGAAGCCTTGGGAATACCACTCATCCCGATCCATGGTCAAGGGCCCTTCTTCGTATTGACCATGTTCGATCTGTTGTGTGGAGGAATTGTCTAGTCAGACGGTTCCCCCTTGGGGGTGAGGAACGACTGGCGACGGACGTTCGCGCGCGAGATGCCCGCCCAACCCCCGGCGGTCAGCCGGAGATCGACGACGCCGCACGTCGGCACGTTGTCGACCGCGGGCTCCGACAGCTCGTTGACGAGCTCGGTCAGGCCGGGGTTGTGGCCAACGAGGAAAACCCGGTCGATCCCGTCCTCGAGGCCGCGGATGACCGCCAGGATCCCGGCCGGCGTGGCCTGGTAGATCCGCTCGTCCTCGTGGATCGCTTCTATCGGATAGCCCGTGGCTTCCGCCACGACACGGGCCGTCGCCAGAGCCCGCCTGGCCGGGCTCGACAGGATGAGATCGGGCTTGCCGACCAGTTCCGCCAGACGGCGCGCCATCACGGGCGCGTCCCGTTTCCCGCGCTTGTTGAGGGGTCGATCGCGGTCGGCGATCGAATCGTCCTTCCAGCTCGATTTGGCGTGTCGGACGAGGACCAGCGTCTTCATGTCTCGGTGAGCTGCCCTCCGTGGTGGAGGCAACCGGGATCGAACCGGTGACCTCCTGCTTGCAAAGCAGGCGCTCTCCCAGCTGAGCTATGCCCCCACCGCGGAAGGGCGAGAAGATACCACCCCGGGGCCACACCGGAAACGCATCACCACGACGGTTTCCCTTTCACGAGGCGACATCCGGCGTCACCAGCCGGTAGAGGGAGAGCGGCCGCTCACCGTCACCGAGGCTCAGGTCGGGGCGCGGTTCGATCGCGTAGCCCTCCTCCAGGCCCCGGCGCGTGCTCTCGGTCAGCAGGATCCCGCCGTCGGTCAGGCGCGTGAGCTGCTCGACGTGCGCGGCCAGGTTCACGGTCTCGCCGATCGCCGTGTACTCGCGCCTGACCGCCGGTCCGATCGATCCCAGCGTCGCCGGTCCGGTGTGGATCCCGATCCCCATCCGCAGGGCGGCCTCTCCCCGCGCCGCCCGTCTCCGGTTCAATTCCGCCAGGCCCTCCATCATCGAGGTCGCGCAGCGGATGGCCCGCTCGGCGTGATCCGGCTGCTCGAGCGGGGCGTTGAAATACGCCATCACGCCGTCCCCGATGAACTTGTCCAGCGTCCCGCCCGTGTCGAAGATCCGGTCCACCATGACCGCGTGATACTCGTTCAGCAGCTCGAGGACGCGGCCGGGCGGCTCGTTCAGCGTGATCGTCGTGAAGCCGCGGATGTCCCCGAACAGGACCGTGATCGTGCGCGTGACGGAGTCCTCGACGCCGGCCTCGTTCTCCTCCAGGACCGCCGCCACCTGGGGGCTGAAGTAGCGCCTGAGACGATCGATCCGGGCCTGCTCCTCGACGGTCGCGCGGAGGAGCGCATGGAGCCGGTAGAGGGCGTAGAGCGCCGCCGAGGTGAACGAGGCGATGAGCAGGATCGTCAGGACGCTCCAGTAGTAGCCGGGGATTCCGGTGCGGATGGCGAACACCTGCGTGAGCACGATCGCCATGATCGACGACAGGACGACCAC
>DATEDS010000264.1:0-2767 GCA_035281565.1 Gemmatimonadota bacterium | reverse complement strand
CGCTCGAGTCCCCCCGCGAGTACGAGGAGGAGCGGCGGCTCTTCTACGTGGGGCTCACCCGGGCTAAGGATCGGGTCTACCTGAGCTACGCGCACGAGCGCTACCGCTGGGGGCAGAACACGGTCGCCGGCCCCTCGCCGTTCCTGGCCGAGCTGCCCGAGGACCTGGTCGAGTGGGAAGAGGAGCCCTTGAGCCGCTGGGGCGGCTGGCACGGCCGGCGGACCTCGTTCGGCTTCGGGGGCGGGGCGGGCTCGGGCGAGGCCGCCCGCGCGACCGCCTGGGACAACACGATCGCGGTCGACGACCCCGCGGGCGACTCCGTCGAGCCCGACCCGGTCTCGGACCTGGCGCCGGCCTACCGTCCGGGCGAGCGGGTGGCCCACCGGGAGTTCGGCCCCGGCACGATCAAGGCCGTCAGCGGGACGGGCCGCGACCTCAAGGTGACGGTCCGATTCGACCGGGCGGGGGAGAAGCGGCTGGTCGCCCGCTTCGCCCGCCTGGAGCGCGAATGGTAGGTACCATCTTTCGGGGCGCGATTCTTGCCATTATCGTGCAGGGCGCCCCATGACGATCCCGGAGAGAAACGCAGAGGCCGAGCCGCGGCTGAACCCGCAGATGGCGATCGAGCTGATCCTCGGCCGCCAACTGATCAGCTATCTCGGCGTCCCCATGTTCCTGGTCGACCCAAGGGGCGACCTCCTGTATTACAACGAGGCGGCCGAAGCCGTCCTGGGGATTCGGTTCGAGGAAACCGGGAGGATGACCCGCGAGGAGTGGTCCCACGTCTTCAGCCCGGTCGACGCCGACGGCAAGCCGATCGAGTCCGGGGATCTGCCGCTCGTGATCGCGCTCGAACGCGGGCGTCCCGCCTGGTCCGAGATGTTCATCCACGGTCTCGACGAGAACAAGCGACACATCGAGGTGATCGGTCTCCCCCTCATCGGGCTCGCGGGCAAGCACCTGGGCGGGCTCGCGATCTTCTGGGAGGTCGAATAGGCGTCACCGTCACTCCGTGGGGGACGCGCGGCTCGCTTCCCGCGCCCGGACCCGAGAGCCGGCGCTACGGCGGCAACACCTCCTGCGTGGAGGTCCGCTGCGACTCCGGCGCGCTCCTCGTGCTCGACGCGGGGACGGGGATCCGCCGCCTCGGGGCGGCGCTCGAGAGCGGGTCGCCCAACGGCAACGGGCTGGCGAACAGGATCGACATCCTCCTGACCCACCTCCACATGGACCACATTCAGGGTCTGGGCTTCTTCACCCCGCTCTACGACGCGGAGATGGAGATCCACATCTGGGGGCCGGCGAGCACGGCGCGGCCGTTGCGGCAGCGGCTCTCGCGGTACCTGTCGCCGCCGCTCTTCCCGGTGCATCTCCGGAGCCTGCCGAGCCGGATCGTGCTCCACGACGTGCCTCGGGAAGATCTCACGGTAGGGAACTTCCACGTGACCGCGGCCTTCGTCTGCCATCCGGGGGCTACCGTCGGGTTCCGGATCGAGAGCCCGGACGGCGTCATCGCCTACCTGCCCGACCACGAGCCCGCACTCGGCGTGCGCGATTTCCCGCGCGACCCGCAATGGACGTCTGGGTATTCGATCGCCCGCGACGCCGACCTCCTCATCCACGACGCGCAGTACACGGCGAGGGAGTACGCGAGCCACGTGGGGTGGGGGCACAGCTCGATCGACCAGGTGCTGGCGTTCGCCGAGATGGCGGCGGCGAAGCACGTCGTTCTCTTTCATCACGATCCGGTACGCGAGGACGAGGAGCTCGACCGAATCCTCACGGAGGCGCTCGCCAAGCGCGACGGTTCGGCGGTGTCGGTCTCGGTGGCCGCGGAAGAGCGGAGCTATCGGCTGGAGAATGGCAAGCTGACGGTGGCGCCGATCCCGGCCACCGCCTGAAGGCTCCGCCGGGACTACTCGCGCCTCAAGCCCCGCATGCGGATCACCCCCTGCCGCCCCTCCTCGGCCAGGGCGACGACTTCGGGATCGGGGGAGTCGAACGCGTGCACGAACTCCTCGTAGGCCGTCAACGCCTTCTCGCGCTCGCCGAGCGCTTCGTAGATCTTCCCGAGCTCGAGCCGGGCGACCGGCGTGTCCGTGATGGATTCGAAGTAGGGTAGGGCCTCGGCCGGGCGCCCCAGGTCGACGAGGAGCTCCGCGGTCCACCAGCCAATCGTGATGTTGACGATCCACTCTCCCCGCTGCCCCGCGATCCGTGGGCGGGCGGCATTGAACTTCCGCAACGCCTCTTCCCGACGGCCGGAGCGCAAATCGCGATAGGCGTCGAGTGCGTCGACCATCGCGCCCGTCGCGCCGGCCTTGGTCGAGTCCCCGGCTTCGAGCTGCCGGGTCCCGAGACCTTCCATACGGCGAATCAATGCCGCGTTCTCCGCGGGCCGTTCTCGATCCAATGCCCAGGCGGCGGCAAGGAATAGAGAGGCTGCATCGGTCGAGTCGACCGCGCCGGGGGCCAGGGCCTGGTCTATGGCATCGGCCGGCAGCGGGATTCCCTGGACGGAGAACCAGTAGGCCGCGTAGCCATCCCAGGAGGGCCGGATCTCGGGATCCTCGATCGATTCGATCCCCGCATGCATCTGCCCGCGACCGAGTCGCGCCCAGGCGGCCATGACCGGCCCCCAGTTCGCCCCTGTGCCGCGTCGCCCCTGGATCTCGGCGAGCCGCTCCTGGATGGGAAGGAAGCGAGGGCCCCAGAGCTGGGCCGCGAAGATGCTGAACGGTGCGATCGTCGACGTCGTGTCGAGCAC
>DATEDS010000263.1:0-18001 GCA_035281565.1 Gemmatimonadota bacterium | reverse complement strand
CGGCCGACCGCGAAGCCAGGAGAGAGAGCGCGAGCGCGGCGACCGTGGTCGCGCGTCGTGGATTCCACATGGTTCACCTGCATGGTTGAAGTCGCGTGCCCGTTCGCGAGCGCCGAACCGGGCGGGCTTACAACCGCAGGGGATGCGGGCGCTCTTCCGCGGCAAGGTGGGAAACGCGGCTGGGCCTTGGGAGAACTCCGCGGTCCGCCGCCTGGGCATCATCCATCCCGGCCGACGCGAGACCGTACTCGATCCCCCCGGGCGGCGGGTCGCTCGAGCGATCCCGCTCCCGGATCGCCGGGGCGGCGGTGGTCGGGGCGTCACACGTGGACGGCGCCGGGGATCGCAGGGCCTGGCCGACCGGCGCGGCCTCCCCTTCGGACCGGTGATGCGGGGTGGCGGGATGGGTCGGGTGACGGGCGGCATCCGCCCGCGTTCCCGCGATCTCGAGACAGCACAGGGAGATCGCCTGTGCGGGGACGAGAAGCGTCAGGAGCAGAGCGGGCAGCGCGAGCCGCCGCGCGGGGCCGCGCGGGCCGGTCATCGCCGGGGCCCCCGGTTCCGCCGCGGCGAACCGCCGAGGAAGAACCAGAGCTCGAAGGCGATCAGGGCGAGCCCGCCGAGCACGACCGCCCATTCGAGCGGCGTCACGAGGTCCAGCCCCCGGGCATCAGCGGCGCCGTCCTGAGCCTGAGGGAGTTCCCCATCACGAAGCTGTCGGAGAGGACCATCGCCAGGGCGCCGACCCAGGGCGCCAGAAGGAGGCCGGTCCATGGATAGAAAACGCCTGCCGCCAGCGGGATCCCGAGCGCGTTGTAGACGAACGCCCAGAAGAGATTCTGGCGAATCGTCCGCATGGTCTTCCGTGACAGCTGGATGGCCTGGACGACGCCGCGCAGGTCGGACTGGATCAGCGTGATGTCGCCGGACTCGATGGCGACATCGGTTCCGGTGCCGATCGCGATCCCGATGTCGGCGCGGACGAGCGCCGGAGCGTCGTTGATCCCGTCCCCCACCATGGCCACGACCCGACCCTCCTCCTGCAGGGCGCGAATCCGCTCCTCCTTCTCTGCCGGCAGCACCTCGGCCAGGACGTGGTCGATCCCGACCTGGCGGGCGATGGCCTCGGCGGCACGGGGGTTGTCGCCGGTCATCATGATGACGTCGAGATCACGCGCGCGGAGCGCCGCGACCGCCTCGCGGGATCCCTCCTGGACGGTGTCGGCCACGGCCATCGCGCCGATCAGCTTCCCGCCCTTCGCCACCAGCACCGTCGTCTTGCCCGCATCGGCCAGCCGCTCGACCAGGATTTCGGGGTTCTCTCCGGCGATGTCCTCGAGATCGACATCATGCTCGGCCAGCAGCCGGGGCGACCCGATCAGGACCTCCTGGCCTGCCACCGAGCCGCGGACACCCTGCCCGGCAAGCGCCTCGAAGCCGATCGCCTTCGGCACCTCGGCGCCCCGGCCCTCGGCGGCGCGGACCACCGCCTCGCCGATGGGATGTTCGGAGCCCCGCTCGACGGCCGCGGCCACCGCGAGGAGCTCGGCCTCCCGCACGCCGGCTGCGGGGAGGATGTCGGTCACCGCGGGTTCGCCGCGGGTCACGGTACCGGTCTTGTCCAGCACCACGGTGTCGAGCGCGTGGGCCCTCTGGAGGCTCTGGGCGTCCTTGATCAAGATCCCCATCTCGGCGCCGCGGCCGGTGCCGACCATGACCGCCGTCGGAGTCGCAAGACCGAGTGCGCATGGGCAGGCGATGATCAGCACAGCGACCGCGGTCACGACCGCGTAGGTCAGCGAGGGCTCCGGACCCGCCACGAACCAGACCACGAACGTGGCGATCGCGATGGCGATGACGATCGGAACGAAGTACGCGGCCACCGAGTCGGCGAGCCGCTGGACCGGCGCCTTTGAGACCTGTGCCTCCTTGACCAGGTGGACGATCTGCGCCAGCGCCGTCTCGGAGCCGACCCGGGTCGCCCGGAACGCGATCGAACCCGTGCGGTTCATCGTCCCGCCTACCACCCCGTCACCGGGCCCCTTCTCGACCGGCATCGACTCGCCGGTCAGCATCGACTCGTCGACGGTGGTGCGGCCCTCGAGGATCTCGCCGTCCACGGCGACCCGCTCGCCGGGCCTGACGACCACGACGTCGCCGGGCTCGATCTCCTCCACCGGTTCGTCGACCTCGCGTCCATCGCGACGGACCCGCGCCGTGTCCGGCCGAAGATCGAGAAGCGCGCGCAGCGCCTCGCCGGTCCGGCCGCGGGCCCGCGCCTCGAGCCAGGTTCCGAGCAGGATCAGCGTGACGATCGTCGCCGCGGCCTCGAAGTAGACCGTCGGCTCGATCCCCGCCCTGCGGAAGACTCCCGGAGCCACCGTAGCAACGCCACTGTAGGCAAAGGCCGCCCCGGTCCCCACCGCGATCAGCGTGTTCATGTCGGCCGAGCGGTGACGGAGCCCGTTCCACGCGCCGCGAAAGAAGCGTTGACCGCTATAGAGCACGACCGGGGTCGCCAGGAGGAGCTGGATCCACGGATCGAGGATCGGCCATCCGGTGACGTGCAGCCCGAGCGGAGCAAAGAGGTGCGGGATCATCTCGAAGACGACGAGGGGGGCGGTGAAGAACAGCGCGATCCAGAACCGGCGTCCCAGGCGCGCCTCCTCGCGGACACGCTCCGCCCGCCGCGCTTCTTCTTCCCGGCCCGCGCCGGTGATCGGCAAGGCGTCGTAACCGGCCCGACGAACCGCCTCGACGAGGTCCCGCCTGCCGGCCGTCCCCGGGATGGCCCGGACAAGCGCGGTCTCGGAGGCCAGGTTCACGGTGGCCGCCGTCACGCCTTCCACGGCCGCGAGCTCGGATTCGACCCGCGCGACGCACGAGGCGCAGTGCATCCCCTCGACCGCAAGCTCGATCTCCCGCTCCGGGATACCCTGTTCCGGCCGACCCACCGCCTCGACGGGGGCACCCCGCCCGGCGCCCTCACTCATGGCGTCCTCCGGAATTTCTTGAGCAGGGTCACCACCTCGTCCACCTTCCCACGCCTCTCGCGGACGTCGCTGCCCTGGAGCGCGTCGGCGACGCAGTGCTCGAGATGGGCTTGGAGAATCCGGTCCTGGACACGGGCGAGCGCCGCGGTGACGGCGTCGATCTGGGTCAGGATGTCGACGCAGTAGCGCCCCTCGTCGACCATTTTCCTGACCCCCCGCACCTGTCCCTCGATCCGCTTGAGGCGGTTTTCGAGACCCGGTTTCACGTGGTCCCGCTCGTAGCCGTGGGGCTTGCGCTCGGACATGGCTCGGGATAGGATACCCCTAAGGGGTATGTCGGGTCAAGACCGAGACCCGATGCTCGCGGTGGCTCTCCAACCTTCCCACAGGAGTTGTTCCATGAGACGTCTTGAGCACGACTCGGGGCCGGGAGCCGCTGCGCTCCTGCTCGCGTTGCTCCTCGTTCCCGCCGGCCTGCACGCGCAGGAACCATCGCCCATGCGCGAACACGATCCGGAAATGATGGCCCGGCATCAGGAGATGATGGCGCATCACGAGCAGATGATGGCTCGGATGGACTCCCTCGCGGTCGCGATGAACGAGTCCACCGGCGACGCCAAGGTCGACGCCATGGCGGCCCTCCTCAACGAGATCGTCGAGCAGCACCGTGCGATGCACGAGCACATGGGTGAGATGATGATGCACCGCATGATGGGCGGAGGGCATGGAGAGAAGATGAAGGGAACGCCACCCGGTGAAGACACCACGGAGGAAGCCGCCGAGCACGAGCACCCCGACGAACCCGACAACTGAAGCCGGCCGTTCGAAGATCCACGTGACGGAGGCCCACCACCGGGCTCACGAGGCCCGAACCGCGCACGGCCACGCGGGCCATCACCCCCCGCCGGATCGCGGCCGTGGCCATGCCGCCCGGCGATCGTCCCACGCCGGCCATCATGCCCACATGGTGGCCGACTTCCGGCGCCGGTTCTGGATCTCCCTCGTCCTTTCGGTCCCCGTCCTCGTGCTGGACCCGATGCTCCAGCACTGGGCCGGCCTCGAGGAAGCGCTCGGTTTCCCCGGGGATCACTGGGTTCAGCTCGTCTTCGCGAGCGCGGTCTACTTCTACGGCGGCTGGCCCTTCCTCCGCGGCATCGTCGACGAGGTCCGCGGGCGCCAGCCGGGCATGATGACGCTGATCGCGATGGCGATCAGCGTGGCCTTCGCCTACAGCGCGGCCGTCGTCTTCGGGCTTCCGGGGGAGGGGTTCTTCTGGGAGCTGGTCACGCTGATCGACATCATGCTCCTGGGCCACTGGATCGAGATGCGCTCGGTGATGGGCGCCTCGCGCGCGCTGGAGGAGCTGGTCCGGCTCATGCCGGCCGAGGCGCACCGGGTCCGGGAGGACGGTTCGACCGAGGACGTGCCGGTGGACGAGCTCCACCACGGTGACCGGGTGATCGTGAAGCCGGGGGAGAAGGTGCCCACCGACGGTCTGATCGTGGAAGGTCGCACGACCGTGAACCAGGCCCTCCTCACGGGCGAGAGCCGGCCCGTGGAGAAAGGCGAAGGCGACGAAGTCATCGGCGGCGCGATCAACGGCGAGGCCTCCTTCACGTTCGAGGTCCGGAAGACCGGCGCCGATACGTACCTCGCTCAGGTGATCGAGCTCGTCCGCGAGGCGCAGGAGTCGCGCTCCCGGTCGCAGGACCTGGCCAACCGGGCGGCCCAATGGCTGACCGCGATCGCGCTGGGGGTCGGCGGCCTGACCCTGGCCGCATGGCTGGCGCTGGGTCAAGACTTCCAGTTCGCGCTCGAGCGGATGGTCACCGTCATGGTCATCGCCTGCCCGCACGCGCTCGGACTGGCGGTCCCGCTCGTCGTCGCGGTCTCGACCGCGCTCAGCGCCTCGAACGGCCTCCTGGTCCGCGACCGCTCGGCATTCGAGCGGGCCCGGGAGATCGAGGCGATCGTCCTCGACAAGACGGGAACGCTGACGGAGGGCCGCTTCGGCGTGACCGACGTCGTGCCGCTGGACGAGATCGGCGAGGACGAGCTCGTGAGACTCGCGTCCGGCGTCGAGAGCCGGTCGGAGCATCCGATCGCCGCCGGAGTCCTCCGCGGCGCCGAGGCCCGCGGCCTGACGCCGCCGGCGCCCGAGGAGTTCCGCGCGATTCCCGGAAAGGGGGCCGAGGCCAGGGTGGACGGGCGGTCGGTGAAGGTGGTCAGCCCGGGCTACCTGCGGGAGAACGACCTCGAGATCGACCACGCCCGGGTCCGCGAGGTCGCCGAGCAGGGGAAGACCGTCGTGTACGTGATGGTCGACGGCCGGGTCACGGGCGCGCTCGGTCTCGCCGACGTCATTCGCCCGGAGTCGCGACAGGCCCTTCAGCGCCTGAAGGCGATGGGGATCCAGGTCATGATGCTGACCGGCGATGCCGAGGCTGTCGCCCGCTGGGTCGCCGCCGAGCTCGACCTCGACGACTACTTCGCCGAGGTGCTTCCGCACCAGAAGTCGGAGAAGATCCAGGAGGTCAAGGGCCGCGGCCTCACCGTGGCGATGGTCGGGGACGGGGTGAACGACGCCCCGGCGCTGGTCGAGGCGGACGTGGGGATCGCGATCGGGGCCGGCACCGATGTCGCGATCGAATCCGCCGACATCGTGCTCGTCCGTAGCGACCCCAGGGACGTGGTTTCGATCGTGACCCTGGCCCGGGCGACCTACGGCAAGATGGTGCAGAACCTCCTGTGGGCGACCGGCTACAACGTCGTGGCGATCCCGCTGGCCGCCGGAGTCGCCTACGGCGCAGGGATCCTGCTCTCTCCCGCCGTCGGGGCGATCCTGATGTCGGTCTCGACCGTCATCGTGGCGGTCAACGCGCGGCGCCTGTCGAGGGTCAGGAGCCGGCTGGCCGGCTGAGGCGTACCGGGACCGGCTCCGCCCACGAGCCCGCCTCGCGGCCCCGCCTTCCCGATTCTATCTTCCGGCCATGCGGGAGCAGGCGAGGCCGCATTCGGCCGGATGAGCAGGGGCGGGAGCCGCGGAGGCTGTCTCTCCAGTCTGGCCTTGGCCCTGGTCCTGCTGGCGGTTGCGTGCCTGGCGTTCGTCTACTCCGGCATCTACAACGTGGCCGCCACCCAGCCCCACTCTCGGGCCGAGCGCTGGCTCCTCCGGACGCTGATGGAACGATCGGTCCGCGGGCACGTCGACGACGTTCCCGAGCCGCCGGCCGAAAGCGAGGCGCTGCTCGCCACGGGATTCCATCACTACGATGCGATGTGCGCCGTCTGCCATGGGGCGCCGGGCGTCGAGCCCACCGAGATCGGCGAGGGTATCGAACCCGAGCCGCCCGACCTGGCGGAGAAGGCCGGGCAATGGAGCCTGCCGGCGATCTTCTGGATCACCAGCCAGGGGATCAAGATGGCCGGGATGCCCGCCTTTGGACCCACTCACTCCGAAGAAGAGATCTGGGGAATCTCCATGTTCGTGAAGCGACTCCCCGAAATGGATGCCTCGGAGTATGCGCGACTCCGGGAAGAGGCGCGGAGCGAGACCGGGAACGCCGAGTCCGAGCCGCCGACACCACACACCCACTGAGAGGGCTCGGGGCGCGAGCATTGATCCGTCACCAGTCCGTCTTGTAGCGCTCGACTTCCGGCTAGCAGCGCAGGGCCGCCAGCGCCTCGTCGAGCTCAGCGTCGCTGGTCGCCTTCCGGGCCCGAAAGTTGATCCCCTTGGTGCCGAACTTCTCAGCGCTCGAAGCCTGCGGCGCGCCGGCGAAGACCGCCGCCCGCCACGTGATCTCGAAGCCCACGAACCCCGCCGCCACCACCGTTGCCTGTAGCTCTGCTTCCAGCAGAGCGCCGGCGATTCAGCCGGTCCAGAGGTCGATCCGTTGCTTGGAGCTCTCGGAGACCTCTTTGTCGACCAGGATGTCGGCGATCTGGAGCCGCCCGCCGGGCTTCAGGACCCGGGCCATCTCGGACAGGGCGCGGGGCTTGTCGGGGGTCAGGTTCAGGACCCCGTTCGAGATCACGACGTCGGCCCATTCGTCCTCGACCGGGAGCTCCTCCATGACCCCTTCGCGGAATTCGACGCCCTCGAAGCCGCCCTCGGCGGCCGCCGAGCGCGCGCGCGCGAGCATGGCCGGCGTCATGTCGACGCCGATCACCCGCCCATCGGGGGCCACCATCTTCGCCGCGATCAGGCTGTCGATCCCCGCCCCTGAGCCGACATCCAAGACCCGGTCGCCGGGCTTGAGCGGCCCGAGCGAAAAGGGACTCCCGGTGCCGGCGAACGACTCGATCGCGGTCTCGGGGATCCCCTCGAGCCACTCGTCGTCGTAGCCGACGATCCCGACCAGCCTCCGGCCGGTGTGGAAATGGAAGCCGCGTCCCGGGTCCCTGGCTACGGTCTCGTACTCCTCGCGGACCGCGTGGCGGAGAGCCTCGACATCCAAGTCGATCGGCGCGACCGCGGGAATTCCTTCGGATGAACTTTGCGCCATGATCCCACCTTCCGTTTCGAAAACCGTTCCTTCAAGCTTCGCTGCGTCTTGTCAGCAACATAGCGAAATATCCCATTGCACCGGTAGCCGGATGAGCTTACGAGCCGCACATCACGAATGGAGCCCGTGGACCCGCGCCGTTCGTGCGACCGTCGTGGTTGTGCCGACCTCGAATACTAGAATCAGCAGCCGGAGATGATGGGCGGCATCGAAGCGACCCATGTCACCGCGTTCGCGATCGGCGCGCTGCACGGGGTGGAGCCGGGACACGGCTGGCCTGTGGCGGCCGTGTACGCGTTGGGACGGGAGAACCGCTGGAGAAACGGGCTGGCCGCCGGCACCGTGATCGGCGGCGCGCACCTGGTCAGCTCGTTCGCGGTCGTGGCCGCATTCGTCCTCCTGGACCGATGGCTCGCCGTCACCGAGGTGCCCGGGGTAACGCGCGCGGCCGGCCTTGTCCTCATGGCCATGGGTCTCGTCCAATGGCTTCGCGCCCGCGGACACGCGCACGTGGGCCACCGTCACGATCTGATTGCCGGAGAAGGGCTCCTCAGCCTGGCCGCCTTCGCGCTCGTCCTCGGATTCGCGCACGAGGAGGAGTTCGCGGTGATCGCTCTCTGTGCCGGCAGGGCGAGCTGCTGGAGCGTCATGGGAGTCTACGCTTTCGCCGTCGCGGGGGTCATCCTGGCCCTGACGCTGGCCTCGATCGCCGCGATCGACCGCTTGCGTCATCGGCTCGAGCACTGGCACGATCGGCTGCCGCGCATCAGCGCGGGGATCCTCGTGGGAATGGGTCTTCTGTATCTCTTTGGCGCGCTCTAAGCGCGAGCCGCCTCAGCCCGGATCAGGAGCCACACGATCATCCAGACCGGCCCCAGCCCCAATCATGCCGTCCATCCCCTTCATTCCCTGCACGGCGATTCTTCCCCTTCTCTCAACTCGACACGATCTCCTCGGGCACCGTCGTCGCCGCCTGGTCGCGCCGCGCCTCTTCGATCCGTCTGCGCCTCGATTGCGCGGCGAGTTGCCGTTCGCGCCAGAAGGAGTAGAGCGCGGGAATCACGAGGAGCGCCAGGACCGTTACCGATACCATCCCACCGACCATCGGCGCGGCGATCCGCTTCATGACGCTGGCCCCGGTGCCGTGGCCCCACAGGATCGGCAGCAGGCCGCCTATCACCGCAGTGGCAGTCATCATGATCGGCCGGACCCGCTCGCCGGCCCCTTCGCGCACGGCGGCGAAGACGTCCCGCTGGCCGCCCATCGTTCCCGCCAGGACGCGGCGGTGATACGCCTGATCCAAGTAAACGAGCATGACGACCCCGATCTCGGCGGCTACTCCGGCGAGGGCGATGAACCCGATGCCGGCCGCGACGCTCAGGTTGTAGCCGAGCGCCCACATGAGCCACACGCCGCCGACCAGCGCCAGTGGCAGCGACGCCATGACGATCAGGCTCTCGGTCACCGAGCGGAAGTTGAGGAAGAGGAGCAGGAAGATGATCGCCACGGTGACCGGGATCATGTATCGCAGCTTGCGGTTCGCCTCCTGCATGTGCTGGTACTGGCCCGACCACTCGAGCGTGTAGCCTGGCGGAAGATCGAGGCGGCGCTCGAGGAGCTCCTGCCCCTCCTCGACGTAGGAGCCGATGTCGCGACCCGAGACGTCGACGAAGACGATCGAGTTGAGCGTCGCGTTCTCGCTCTTGATCATGTCGGGCCCGCCGAGGAAGCGGATCTCGGCGAGCTGCCCCAGCGGAACCTGGGCCCCGGAGGGCGTGGGCACGAGCACGCGCGAGATCGTGTCGGCGTCGTTCCGCAATCCGCGTGCGTAGCGGACGAGAACGCCGTACCGCTCGCGCCCCTCGACCGTCTGGGTAGCCTCGACTCCGCCGACGGTCGCCATGATCGCCTTCTGGACGTCGTCGACCGAGAGCGCGTAGCGCGCGATCGCGGTCCGGTCGACATCGATCTCGAGATAGCGGCCGCCGACCGCGCGCTCGGCGTAGACCGAGCGCGTCCCGTCGACCAGGGGTAGGAGCCCCTCGATGTCCTTGCCGATTTTCTGCAGCGTCGCGAGATCCGGACCGAAGACTTTGATCCCGACCGGCGTCTTGATGCCCGTGGCCAGCATGTCGAGGCGGTTCTTGATCGGCTGGGACCACATGTTGGCGACGCCGGGCGTCCTAGTGATTCGATGGAGATCGGCCTCGATGTCCTCCTGGGTCATTCCCGCGCGCCATTCCTTCTCGGGCTTCAGGACGGCGATCGTCTCGATCATCGACATCGGCGCGGCGTCGGTGGCGGTTTCGGCGCGGCCGATCTTGCCGAGCACCATCTCGACCTCGGGGACCGTCGCCATGGCCGAATCGCGCTGCTGGAGGATCCGCTTGGCCTGCCCCGTTCCAGTTCCGGGGAAGAGGGAGGGCATGTCCATGATCGCGCCTTCGTTCAGCGGCGGCATGAACTCGGAGCCGAGGCGCGTCCACGGGAGGATCGTCAGGAGGAGGAGCAGTCCCGCCCCACCGATCACCCAGCCGCGGCGGTCGAGTACCCAGCCGATCGTCGGCCGATAGGCCCGCAGCAGGGTGCGGTTCACCGGGTTCTCCTCCTCGGCCCGGATCCGGCCGCGGATGAAGCCCCCCATGAGAACGGGGACCAGGGTGATCGAGAGGAGGCTCGCCGCGGCCATCGCCAGCGTTTTCGTCCAGGCGAGCGGCTCGAAGAGCCGCCCCGACTGGCCGGTCAGCGCGAAGACCGGAACGAAGCTCACGGTGATGATGAGGAGCGAGAAGAAGAGGGACGGGCCGACCTCGCGGGAGCTGTCGGCGGCCATCTGCCACACGGAGAGGTGCCCGCCCGCGCGCTCGTTCCGCTCGATGTGCTTGTGCATGTTCTCGATCATGACGATCGCGGCGTCGATCATGGCTCCGATCGCGATCGCGATCCCGCCCAGGCTCATGATGTTTGCGTTGACGCCGAGCCAGCTCATGGCGATGAACGCCATGAGGATCCCCAGCGGAAGGGTCACGATGGCGACGAGCGCCGAGCGGGCGTGGAGCAGGAAGGCCAGCGCCACGAGGGCGACGATGACCGATTCCTCGAGAAGCTTCTCCTTGAGCGTGTCGATCGCGCGGTGGATCAAGCCGCTACGATCGTAGCCGGCCATGATCGTCACGCCCTCGGGAAGTCCCTTCTCGACCTCGCGGATCTTCTCCTCGAGCATCTCGATGACGGCGAGCGGATTCTCTCCGTAGCGCATGACGACAACGCCGGTCACGATCTCGCCCTTTCCGTCGAGATCGGCGATGCCGCGCCGCTCCTGGGGACCCACGTGGACATCGGCGACGTCGCCGACCGTAATCGGTACGCCGGCCGGGGTCGCCCCGACCGAGATCGCCCGGATGTCCTCGAGCGCCCCGATGTACCCTCGGCCGCGCACCATGAACTCCGCGCCGCCGAGCTCGATCGCGCGCGCGCCGACATCCTGGTTCGATTCCCGGATCGCCTGGATGACCCGCGAGACGGGGACGCCGTAGGCCAGCAACCGCTCGGGGAGGATGTCGACCTGGTACTGCTTCTCGAACCCCCCCAGGGTGGCGACCTCGGCCACGCCGGCGACGCTTTGGAGTTTGAAGCGGACGATCCAGTCCTGGAGAGAGCGGAGCTGGGCCAGGTCGTATGTCCCGGTCGTGTCGACGATGAGGTACTGGTAGACCCAGCCGACCCCCGTCGCGTCGGGGCCGAGCTGAGGCTGGACCGCCTCCGGGAGCCGATCCCGGATGCTGCTCAGGTACTCGAGCACGCGCGAGCGCGCCCAGTAGAGGTCGACGTCGTCCTCGAAGACGACGTAGACGTAGGAGCGTCCGAACTGGCTCACGCCGCGGACGAACTTCGTCCGTGGCGCCTTGATCATCTCGGTCGACAGCGGATAGGTGACCTGGTCCTCGACGACCTGGGGCGCCTGGCCCGGCCAGTCGGTCACGATGATCACCTGGATGTCCGAGAGGTCGGGGATCGCGTCGACCGGCGTTCGCAACATGGCGACGAGGCCGAAGACCGAGATCGCCCCGGCTCCCAGGAGGACGAGGAGCTTGTTCTTGACGGACCACTCGATCACGCGCGGCAGCATGGCTCAGTCCATCCCTTCCATGCCGCCCATCTCCTCGACGTCCGACAAGTTCATCTGCGCCATCATGGCCCGCATGACCTCGGCCAGGTTGGACTCGCTGTCGAGGAGATACTGCGCGCTCGTGACGACGCGGGCGCCCGGCTCGAGGCCTTCGAGCACCTCGACGTGCTCCCCGCCCGTCATCCCGAGCCTGAGCTCGTGGGGCCTGAGCTGGCCGCTACCCGTGTCGACGAACGCGATCGCCTTCTCGCCCGTCTGCAGGACCGCTGAGGTGGGGACGGCGAGAACCTCGCCCAGGTCCTTCTCGAGGCGTACAGTGGCGTACATGCCGGGCTTGAGCCGCCCACCCGGGTTGGGGAGCGCGATCCGCGCGGTCATCGATCGCGTCTCTTCCTTGAGCGTCGGATAGACGTACTCGATTCGGCCCTCGAATGTGCGACCCGGAAGCGCCGTAACCTCGATCGTGGCCGGCATTCCCGCTTCGACTAGCGCGGCGTCGGCCTCGAAGAGCTCGGCCTCGATCCACACCTCGGAGAGGTCGGCGATCATGTAGAGGTTGTCGCCCGGCATGACCGCCTGGCCTTCGAGGACGTCCTTCTCCATCACGATCCCGGAAACGGGCGCGTGAAGGGTCAGCGTCCGCTGGACCTGGCCGGTCGAGAGGACGCGCTCGATCTGGCCCTCGGAGATGTCCCAGTAGCGGAGTCGGCGGCGGGCCTGCGCGAGGAGGTCGGCCGATCCCGCCGCAACGCCCTCGACGCCGCTCTGGCCGATCTTCTTCTCGAGCTCGCGGGCGAGGAGCAGCTCCTCCTGCGCCGAGACGAGCTCCGGCGAGTAGATCTCGAGGAGCGGCTGGCCTCGCGAAATCGGCTGTCCGGTGAAGTCCACGTAAAGCCGCTCGATGTAGCCGCCGAACTTGGGAGCCACGTAGGCCATCCGGGTCTCGTCGTAGTCGACGAGCCCGACGACGCGGATCGTCTTCTCGAGCGGGCGGACCTCGGCGGTGCCGAAGGTGATCCCGAAGGTCCGGACCTGATCGGCCGTCAGCCCGATCGTGCCCTCGTCACCCATTTCCATCCCAGCCATCCCGGGCATGCTGTCGCCTTTCATCTCCATGCCCGCCATGGAATCCCGTAGCGGTCTTGCGCCCCGTTGGGAGAGCGCCCACGCGCCCACCGCCACGACCAGGACCAGCGCGGCGGCGCCGACCCGGAGACCGGCACGTTTCGTCGTCGGTCGCCTCATCGCAGCACCTCCTCACCTACGACCCGCTCGAGCGCCGCCAGGTCGGCCGCGAAGGCGGTCAGCAGGCGGTGATAGTCGAGCTCGTGGCGGAACAGGGTCGCCTGGTTGTCGATCACGGTCAGGAAGTCCACGGTCGCGACCGGGTACCCCGCCGTCGCCGACTCGAGAGACGCGCGTGCCTGGGGCAGGATTCCGTCCTGGAGGAGCGCGAGCTGGTTTCTCGTCCGGACGAGGGAGGCGTGGATCCCAGCCACCTCGGCCCGGATCTCGTTCACCATCCCGTGGTGGCTTTCCTCGAGGCTCGCGAGCTCGTAGCGCTCGCCGGCTTCCAGCGCGTCCTGCTTGCGGCCCTTGAAGACGGGGACCGGGACCGACAGCCAGACGGACAGCATGTCCTCGCGGTTCGACCGCTGGCCGTAGCCGAAGGAAACATCGAGGTCGGGTAGAGCCGCCTTGCCGGCCAGCTCCGCCCGGGCTTCCTGCGCGCGGATCTGCGCGAGGTGGGCCTGGATCCGGGGATTTCCCTCCTCGGCCCGTCGTTGGAGCTCATCCAGGGCGGGGATCGGACCCGACGGACCCCCGGCGTCCTCCAGAGCTACCGCGGTGAAACGGACCTCCTGCCCTGGCTCCGGGATGGCCGCCTCGACGACACTCTCGGACAGGTACGGCCCCTCCAGCGGGATGGAGCTCGGACGGTCGAGGAGCGCGTTCAAGTCGGCCTGGACCGCGGCGCGCCGCTCGGACAGCCCGATCAGCTCGTCCCCGAGACGGATGTGCTCGACCTGGGCCTTGAGCACGTCCTGCTGCGATCCCGTGCCGACCCCGTACCGCACCTGGGTGACGGAGGCGAAGTCGTCGAGGAGCGACCGGTTCCGGTCGACGATCTCGCGCGAACGGTCGAGGAAGGCGAGCTCGTAATAGGCGCGCTTGACCTCGCTCACGACCTCGAGCTCGACCACCCGTCGCTCGGCATCGGCAGCGGCAACCTCCCAGGCGGCGATCTCCTCGTCGAGGGCGAGCTTGCCGGGATAGGGGAAACGCTGGCCCACCTCGACCATCCGCATCGTCATGAAGTCGCGCGACGAAAGCGGGTCGCTGACCAGGGCGTTGACGAGCCCCAGCCCGATCATCGGATCCGGCGGGATCCCGGCCGCCTCGGCACGTGCGCGCGCCGCCTCGACGGCCCGCTCGGCGGCCGCGATCCGGGGGTTCTCGGCCCGGGCCCGCGCGAGGAGCCCGGCCAGGTCCGAAAACGAATCCTTCTCCTGCCCGACCACCGGCCCCGGGAGGATCAGGAGACCGAAGGAGATCCCGGCGAGCCAGACCGGGATCCGTGCGAACGATTTCACGAAAGCACCTCCGCGAGTACGTGAGACGACACCAGGGCGGAACCGGGACGCTCGTCGCCCGATCGCCGCGCGCGGAACTCCGCGGAGGCGTGCTAGATCAGGAGCGCGCTATGGAGGAGAAACGCCGGGGCTGTCGTGCGGGGTGGCGGAAGATCTACCGTCGCGGCGCGTGCGGGAGCTGCCTCGGGGAGCGCCAGCGCCGGACCGATGGAGGGGGTCACCCCGATCACCGGGGGAAGAGGCACATCCTGGGGCGTGATGGCGAGAGGCGCGGCGAAGCCCGGCTCGGCGCAGAGCGCCTCGTGGTTGGCCTGGCCTGGGTCCTCGCAGTCCGCCATCGGTGAGGGCCGCTCCGGCTCGGTGGGCAGCGCCGCCGCGAAGCACGGCAATGCTGCCGAGGAGAGGATGAGGCCCAGTAGGGCCAGGGTGGCAGCGGTTCTGCGCATCACTGTTTTGAAGCTATCCCTGGTCGGCGATTAGGCAAGGATCGCTCTGCGGGTGGCGATCGGCACCGCCGGCGAGCACCTTGGGCGGCATGGCCCGCCCCGAAAGACCCGGCTCGAGGGCCAATCGATCATCCCGGGATGAGCGCGGCCTTGGACCCCTCGCCCGGCTCTTCCTCAAGCTCGGCGTCATCGCCTTCGGCGGCCCGGCCGCCCACATCGCCATGCTGCAGGACGAGGTCGTGGAGCGGCGCGGCTGGATCAGGCGCGACCATTTCCTCGACCTGATCGGCGCCACCAACCTCATTCCCGGCCCCAACTCGACCGAGATGACGATGCACGTGGGGTACGAGCGTGCCGGGTGGGCCGGTCTCCTAGTCTCCGGGAGCTGCTTCATCGTCCCCGCCGTCCTGATCACGGGAGGATTTGCCTGGCTCTACGTCCGGTTCGGGGATCTGCCCGCCGTGGAGCCCTTCCTGTTCGGCATCAAGCCGGCCGTCATCGCGGTCATCCTCGGAGCCCTGTGGAAGCTCGGCCGGGAGGCGGTCAGGGGATGGCGGCTGGGGGTGGTGGGTGGGGCGGTGGCCGTGGCTGTCCTGCTCGGCGCCGACGAGGTCGCGATGCTGCTCGCCGGAGGTGTCCTCGGCATGGCCTGGCTCCGCCTGGCTCGGCGCGATCCGAGCCGATCGGCCGCGGCTCTCGTCACGTTCGGTCTCCCGGGGCGCGAAGCGGCGCTCGCCGCGAGCGGGGCGGCGGGAGCCGCGGCCGCGGTCTCGCTATGGAAGCTGGGGCTCTTCTTCCTCAAGGTGGGCGCTGTGCTCTACGGCAGCGGCTACGTGCTCGTCGCCTTCCTCGAAGGTGGCCTCGTCTCCGATTACGGCTGGCTCACGGAAGCGGAGCTCCTCGACGCGATCGCGATCGGGCAGTTCACGCCGGGTCCGGTGCTCTCGACCGCGACGTTCATCGGCTACGTCATCGCGGGCGTCCCGGGCGCGATCGTCGCCACGGTGGGAATCTTCCTGCCTTCCTTCCTGTTCGTCCTGGCGCTCAACCCGGTGATCCCGCGGCTCCGCGAGTCGGCCTGGACGGCGGCATTCCTCGATGCGGTGAACGTCGCCGCCGTGGCGCTCATGGCCGCGGTCACGATCGAGCTCGGGGGGGCCACGCTGACGTCCTGGCCGGCCTGGACGATCGCCATCGTGGCCGCGATCGCGGCGCTCAGGTTCCGGGTGAACGCCGCCTGGCTGGTTCTGGGCGGGGCGATCACGGGGTGGCTCCTGGCGCGGTGGGCGGCGTGACCGGATCGGAAGGGACCGGCCCGCTGCTCATGGACGCCGTGGCCGTCATCAACCCCCACAGCCAATCGATCTTGTACCGCTCGACCCGGATCGCGCCCAAGCCGGCGGCGCGAAGCATCCGCTCCAAGTCATCCGTTCCATAGGTCCGGTGGTGGGCGGGCTCGAGGATCCGGAGCAGAAAGTCGGCGACCCTGCACGCCAGGTAGTCGTCGCACCAATCGGTGATCGCGACCCTTCCCCCCGGCCTGAGGACGCGGGCGATCTCCGCCATGCACGCCCCCGGATCGGGCCAGTAGTGGAGCGCGCTCGTGGAGACGACGAGGTCGAAGCCGCGGTCGGCGAAGGGCAGGCGGGCGGCGTCGGCGGCGACCAGGGCCGCCCGGCTCTCGAGCCGCTTGCGGGCGACGACCAGCATGGCCGGGCTCAGGTCGACGCCCGCCAGTCTCGACGCGGGAGCGCGCCGGGCGGCGGCCGCCAGAAGCGCACCGGTTCCGCACCCCACGTCCAGGATCGCTTCGCCGTCGCGGAGGCTCACCCTCCGCAGGGTCTCGTGAACGCTGGCCTCGACGTAGAATGCCCAGCGCCGGTCGTAGACGCCGGCCAGGCGGTCGTAGCGGCGTCGCACGGCCCGGATCGAGCCGGGAGGGATCCCTTCCATCCCGGCGCCCCCTCCGTCTATTCGACCACGATCGGGCGTTCCGCCCGGGCCCGGCGCGAATCGGGCAGGACGGCCTCCAGCTCGAGCGCGTAGGCGCCGGCCGGAAGATCGGGGAGCTGGAGGACGACCGATCGCGCGTGCGCGGCGGCTCCGGCCGGGACCGGTTCGACCCACTCCAGGCCCACCGAGCCGGTGCCGCGATCGGCCAGACCGAGAACGGCCCCTAGACCGTTCCAGAACCCACCGCGCTCGTCCCGGAGACGCATCGACAGCCGAACTTCGTACGGGCCGCCCCCGGGTGGATAGAGCTCCCAGAAGACGCCGACGGATTCCCCGGGGGCGACGCGTGCGTTTCCGCGGGCCCGCGGAGCCGCCTCCTCGAGCGAGCCCGGCAGGGGCCCGTCGGCGTCGATGAGAAGGATGTCGGAGAGGGCGGGTCGCTTCCCCGCGGGCCCGGCGAGGGGGAGCCCGTAACGCGCGCGCCCGGCGAGCCCGACCTCCACGGCCAGGACCTCCAGGCTGACGACGGCCGGCTCCCAGGACGCCGTGGCCGCCAGGGTACCCGATCGTCCACGCGACTCCTTCCGGGCCACACCAAAGGGGCTCTCCGGATCGGAGGCGATCACGAGCGCGGCCTCGACGCGAGCGTCGGGCGGGAGCGAGTCGGCGGGCACGCTCCACCCGGCCACGATCCGGGCCCCGTTCCCGCGCCGGAAGACGGCGAGCTGGTGATCCAGCTCCAGGAACCGCTCCGCGTAGGCCGGCGAGTAGGTCGTGCGGGCCCCTTCGTCCTCGAGCGTCATGGCGGAGGGCCCACTCTCCGCCGGGCGCTCGAGCGCGGCCGCATCGGGGGCGAAGCGGCGCTCGCCCGGCGAGTCGTGGCCGATGACCCCGCCCTGGCCGCCACCGCCCAGCGCCCATGTCCTGGGCCGCGTCCGCTCCCATCCGACCGGCCAGCCGTAGCGGATCAGGACCTCCCGGAGGTCGCTTCCCCAGGTCATCGCGAACGGGGTCCGCGCATCCTCGAGGATGTCGTCCTGGACGTGGCGGGTGTAGTGCTCGGTCAGGCGATCGTTTCCGGGCCGGCTCCAGAGAGGATCGGCAAGCCACCAGTAGCGTCGCTCGAGTCGCGCGCGCGCCTCGGTGCCCGCCTTCTCGAGGAGCCGCGCCGAGTCGCGGTCGAGGAGGGGCTCGAGATCGGTCCAGCGCTCGCGCTCCGCCCGCGGCATGGCCGCCAGGGCGTCGTCGAACGCGGCCTCCGACGCCGCGAAGTCGCCGGCAGCGTGGAGCGTCCAGCCGGCCAGGGCCCGGCACCACCACGCCTCACCGCGACACTCGCGGGCGGCCGCGAGCGCGGACACCGTGCTCCCGGCCTCGA
>DATEDS010000262.1:0-10761 GCA_035281565.1 Gemmatimonadota bacterium | reverse complement strand
GACGTCGGCGAAGCGGTTCGCGCCCTCATCGGTCATCCGCAGCGTCACGATCGGCTGGTTCATCTGCTGGGGATCGAAGCCGGCCGCCGCGGTGGCGATCGCCTCGCCCGTCATCTGGGGATCCCTCTCGACCAGGTAGAGCCGGCGGTAGCTCCGGCCGTCGGCGAACGCCGTGGCATCGCCCGACCAGAGCCATTCGTGGTCGGCGCCGATCGCCTGCTGGGCGGCCGGGTCGCCGAGCATGGCCCGGACCCGGTCCACTTCCGTTTCGACGACCAGAAGGTTGAACGCTTCGGCACCCACCGGCTCGGTCTGCAGCATGGAGGAGAGGGGGTTGTCGGCGCCCCCCGGCGGCGCGGCGGGCTCACCCTCCTCCTGCCCCAGAAACTCGCCCAGCGTGGTGGATCCCGTCGTGTCCCCGGCGGCGGCTGCCTGAGCGACCGGCAGGCTGTCGGCAACGGTCGTGTCGGCGGCGGCGGCCGCCGTCTCTTGGTCCACCGGGCGGCCGGCCAGCGCGGCGTCCACATCCCGCAGGCGGTCCGTCAGCTCCCGCCCGTCGACCACCATCTGGAACTCCAGAAAGGCCGTCCGCTGGACCAGGTCCTTGGCCCGTTCCTCCTCCTGGATGCCGGGCAGCTCCACGATGATACGCTCCTCGCCGACCTTCTGGATCAGCGGCTCGGAAACGCCGAACTGGTCGACGCGGTTGCGGATGATCTCCAGGGCGCGGTCGATCGCGTCCTGCCGCTCCTGGTCGTCGAAGGAGCGATCGCTCTCGTCCAGCTCGAGGACGAGGTGCATGCCGCCCTGCAGGTCGAGACCGAGCTGGATGGCCCCGGATTTCAGGCGCTCCCACGCCGCGGGGTCGGCCTGCTGCAGGTTCTGCCGGTCTTCCCGCGACATCGAGTACATCCGGACGGTCGGCCACATGTACCACGCCGCGGCGACCAGGGCGAGCGCGACCACCGCCCAGCGTATCCTCAGGTCATGACGCATTCGGTCGGTTCGGGGGCCGGTTCGGGACCCCGTCGGGGCAGGACGTTCCGGTTGACGGACGGAAAAAGCGCAAGCTAGACCTCCCCGTGATCGCCGTCAAACATCTCCGGCGCCCGGTAGTGTCCTAGTCAAATTAGGACACTACCCGGCGCCCCTCAATCGAAGCGGCGCCAGACTTCGAACACGGCCATCCCGACCCCCACCCTCACGAACCGCTCGCTCACCCCATGGTCCTGGAGGTCTCCTCGCGCGCCGATCTCCAGGACCGCGTCGACCCGGCTCAGCCGGCCGAAACCGCGGCTGTACCCCAGCCCCAGCGTCCACTCCGAGACCGGCTCGCCATCGAGCCGGAGCGGGAGCCTGCGCCAGCGATAGCCGACCCGCACCGGAGCGTCGGGGCCGAGCACGGCGAGGATCGGCCTCCGGGCGGCGAATTCGAGGCCGCCTCCCAGATCGAGCGCGTCGCCGACGTCGGTCGTGGCGCCTTCCAGGTCCTCGTCGAGCGTCCCCTCCCAGCCTGCCCAGCGCGCGGCCGCACCCGCGGCGAGACCCTCCGAGACCCGCACCGAGGCCTCGACGAGGAGCTCGTCGGGGAGCCGGATCTCGGCCTCGCGGCCGATCAGGTCCGGGTCCATGGCCCGCGTCACCTCCGTGTCCAGGTCGGGGCGCAGCCGGTAGGCGACCCCCACGCGGGCGCTCGCCCCCAGGTCCCGCACGACCCCCAGGGCGACGCCGAGCCCGCCGAAGTCGCGGGCGAGGGTATCCTGCGTTCCGATCGGGTCGGGCACCGCGAGGGAGCGCACCACCTCCCGGGACCCGAGGTAGACGTCCAGCATGAGGCCGGCGCCGGTCCGCTCGCCGAGGCGCAGGGAGAGCGACGGCGAGAGCACCCCCACACCGCCCTCGGATTCGAGTCCCGCGGCCACCGTGTCGCCCTCGAACACGAGGCTGGATTCGATCCCGGCATCGAAGTCGAGGTATTGCGCGTACCCCACGCCGATCACCGCGCCGAAGGCGGGAACGGCCGCTTGTCCCATCGGGAAGACGACGTCCTCGAACTCCCCTTCGGCATCCGCGTCCTCGGCCGTCGTCCGCTGGCCCAGCAGCGACAGATAGAGGCCGGCGCGCTCGAAGTCCGCGATCCATGCCGGATTGTCGAGCGAAAAGCTCTCGCCGGGAAGACCGGCGCTCACGCCGCCCATTCCGCGGCTCCTTACGCTCTCGCCGGCGGCCGGAAGCCCCGGCAGGGGCAGGTTGAACACGCTCTCCTGGGCGCTCGCGGGCGAGCCCGTGAGCGCGACCGCCACGACCAGAGCCGCCAGGATCGCCGGGCTCGGGAGACGCCGGCTCACGAGCGTTCGGGGGGCAGGATCAGCAGCCGGAGGTGCGGCCTCCGCTCCGGAGCCGCTGCGGGGCCGGCGAACCCGACCGCTCCGAACTCCGCGGTCTCGTTGGCCAGGATCACGAACACCCCGCGGTTGGTCTCGGGGGCCCGCAACCAGCTCCGGACGACGCGCGTGAGGAAAGGGCCCTCGAAGACCAGCGAGTCGATCGGCAGGCTGGTCTTCACGACCGGGGCGAGGCCGTAGAAATCCGACCCCGCCGGGGCGGCGAGAATCGTCTTGTCGCCCAGGAACTCGCTGGCCACCCGGCCGGCGACCAGGGCGATGGAGTCGCCCGGCAGGCTCACCCCTTCGACGGGCAGGACGAGCTGCGCCCGGGCGACGACGGTTCCGACCGGCAGGGTCTCGAGGTCGGGGACGAGCACGAGCCGGCGGACCTCCGCCCCACCCGCCACGATCAGGTCCCCGGCCGGGAGCTCGCCCCCGGTGGCCAGGAAGGTGTCCTCCCGGGCCAGGATGGAGATCTCGGCGGCGGGGTTTCCCGGCGCCGACAGCTGGACGACGAACTCGAGGCGCGGCCCGTTGGGGTTGATGCCCCCGGCTCCGCGCGACACGAACTCGACCTGTGCGCCCGGGGTCTTCTGGATGAGGACGAGGCCGTCGTTCCCGGCTTCTTCGCCCAGCCACCCCACCACCAGGTCGGTCGGGAGCGGGATGCTGATCGAGTCGACGACCGCCGAGTCCTGTTCTCCCCGGCCCGGAACCGTGAACTCGGCGAGCGGCACGGGATCGAAGTCGCCGCCCGGCTGGCCCCACGGCACGCCCAGGTCGCGACGCTCCCAGGTGGCGGCTTCCTCGGTCCAGGCGGCGGTCACCCGGTGGACGGCGAGGTCCACGGGTTCCTCCACGGACTGGAGCAGCAGCCGCAGAGAGGCCTCGACGATCTCGCTGTCGTCGGGAAAGCTGTCGGCGCCGGTCACCGAGAACCGCATCAGCGGCCGGGCCTCGAAGCCGGTCGGGTCCGGCCACGCGTGGGCCATGACGAGACGGTCCGCGTGGGCGCGATCGGCGGGGAAGATCGAGACGTCCTCGGCCAGCTCGAACTCGGCGACCGTCACGACCTCCAGGTCGCCGCCCAGCGCGCCGCCCGGCAGCAGGTCGTCTCCGACGGGGCTTCCGCCGTCACCCGTGCAGGCCGCCGACCAGAACGCCAGGAGCGCGACCAGGGTCCGCGTCACGTGCGGACGACCCCGGCGCCGACGTCGTATTCGTCGACGATGGCCATGATGACGGCGTCGACCGGTCGGCCGTCGGTGAGCCCGGTCTGACGGGCGGAGCTGCCGGTGGCGTAGAGCACCACCTCTCCCGCCCCTGCGCCGACCGCGTCGACGGCCACCACGTACCCCTGCTCGGGGGTCAGCTCCACGTCCAGGTCCCGCACCAGCAGGAGCTTGAGCCCCTCCAGCTTCTCGTCCTTCCGGGTCGCCACGACGCTGCCGACCACGCGCCCCATCTTCATGACCGTCCCGACTCCATGCGGAAGGGTTTGGGCAGAAGCTCGCCGAGCGTGAACTCGTGGCGCTCCCCGCCGTCGGTGACGACCGTGATCGTCAGGCCGTCGGAGGCGAACTCGCTCAGGGCCTGCCGGCAGGTCCCGCACGGGTACGGGGTCCGGCCCCCGGCCGAGACGACCAGCCGCCGGAAGCCCCGCGCGCCCGCCGCGACCGCGCTGTAGAGGGCGACCCGCTCCGCGCAGCAGGTGACCGAATACGAGGCGTTCTCCACGTTGCACCCCTCGAACACACGGCCGTCCTCGGTCTCCAGGGCGGCTCCCACCCGGTAGCCGGAGTACGGGACGTGCGCGCGCCCGCGAGCGGCGATCGCGCGCTCCTCGAGCGTAGCGGGGCTCATGTCAGCTCCAGATAACGGGTCCGGAGGTCGGTGAGGACGCCGTCGATCGCCCGCGCCGCCTCCTGAGACAGGTCGTTCGAGAGCCGGTCCCGGAGGGTCGACAGCAGGTCGATGTACTGCTTCGCCTCGCCCGGCAGGACCCGCCGCTCGCCGGTTTCGTCGAGCGGGATCTCGCCGAGGCACTGGCTCGCCCTGAGGACGACGTACTGGACGACGTCGAAGAAGGGCCCCTCCGGAACCTTCCTGCCCGGTGCCGTGTCGGTCGGGACGGCTTGGGAAGGCATCGCCGAGGTCGAAGCCCGAGGGCCGGCCGGACGCCCCGTTACGATGCCGCCGTCGTCCCCCGGTCCGCCCGACTCTTCCTGGACGGCCGGGGTCTCCGGCGCCGGAGCGGGTGGCGACTCCTCCTCCGTCGCGTGGGCCGACCGGCGCTCGCGGAACCTGCCCTCACCCTCCGACATCGTGGTCTCCCTTCCGGTAGCGGCGGGGCACCCGCGCGGTGATCCCCGTGAACACGGCGTAGCTCGTGAGCCCGCTCTCGCCGGCGACGTCGACGACCGAGCGGGTCGCCGGGCCCTGGCGGCCGATCAGGGTCGCCACCTCCCCCGGCTCCAGGTCCGGGAACCGGGTCGCGTCGACGATGGTCACGTCCATGCACACCGCTCCGCGGACGGCGACCGGCCGGCCGCGGAGGAGCGCGTGACCGCGGTTCGAGAGCCCGAGCGGCCAGCCATCCCCGTACCCCACCGCCAGGAGCGCGATCCTCTCCTCCCCCGGTGCCGCATAGAGCCGGTGGTAGCTGACCGACTCCCCTTTCGGGAGCCGCTTCACGGCCACCACCCGGGCATGCCAGCTCAGGACGGGGACGAAGTCGGCTCGGTCGAACCCGGCTCCGGCCTCGCCAGGATCGGTCGCGATCTCCTCGACCGAGCCGTAGATCGCGATCCCCGGTCGCATCAGCGTCCGGCTCGCTCCACGGAACCGGAGCGCCGCGGCGCTGTTGGCGACGTGAACATGGCGGGGATGGAACCCGCGCTCGGCCAGGGCCGAGAGCACGGCGTCGAAGCGCGCGAGCTGGCGGTCGGTGTGATCCCGCTCGGCCTCGTCCGCGCTGGAGAAGTGGGTGAACATACCCTCCACCTCGAGACCCGGCAATTCGCGGAGCGCTTCGACGAACGCCACCGCATCGCGGTCCCAGACCCCGCACCGGCCCATTCCGGTGTCGACCTCGACGTGGACGGCCGCGGTACGACCGGTCTCGCGCGCGGCCGCCGCCACGGCCTCGGCCTGCGCGCGCCCGGTGATCGCCGGCACGACGCCCAGCTCGAGCGCCCGGGCCGCCTCGCCGGGCAGGATCGGCATCAGGCTCACGAGGCGGGAGAGGACGCCGGCGCCGCGCAGGGCCGCCGCCTCGTCCAGCGCCGCGATCCCGAGACCCCACACCCCCGCCGCCTCGAGCGTCCGGGCCACCGGGACGAGTCCGTGACCGTAGGCGTCGGCCTTGACCGGCACGAGCAGGTCCGTGGTCGCCGGAAGACGCGACCGGAAGACGCCGACGTTGTGCGCGAGCCGTTGCAGATCCACGTCCACCCAGGTGCGGGCCGTGCGGGGATCGGGAGTAGGGGCGGGCTTCACGGGGGCCGAACGATAGGGAGCGGATCGAACCCCAGCAACCCGCTTTCCGCGGCGGGAAGGCGAGCCGTCTGCACGCCCCGGCGGAGCCCTGCTAACTTCGCGGCCATGGCCGGGAGTGAACGCTACTCGAGCGATTTCGCGGGCATCCTCGCCCTGCTGCGCCGCCTGCGCCGGCCGGACGGCTGCCCGTGGGACCGCGAGCAGACCCCGCGCACGCTCGTCCCCCACCTCCTCGAGGAGGCCCACGAAGCCGCCGAGGCGATCGAGGCCGGCGACCGGGCGCGGACCGTCGACGAGCTCGGCGACCTCATGCTCCACCTCGCCTTCCAGATCGTGATCGCGGAGGAGGCGGGGGCCTTCGACGAGCCGGCGGTCGCCGGCGCCCTCATCGACAAGATGGTCCGTCGCCATCCGCACGTCTTCGGCGAGGCCGAGTACGCGGGCGAGGGCCACCAGGCGATGTGGGAGCGCCTCAAGCGCGAGGAGCGCCCCGAAGGGGGCGGCGGCTCCGGGGTGATCGGCGGGCTTCCCGAGGGCCTCCCCGCCCTGGTCCGCGCCTACCGGATCCAGCAGAAGGTGGCGACCGTCGGTTTCGACTGGCAGGAGCCGGAGGGGGCGCGCGAGAAGCTCGAGGAGGAGATCGAGGAGACCTGGAGCGCGGCCGGCGACGAAGCGCCCGAGCGGCTGGAAGAGGAATACGGGGACCTGCTCTTCGCCGCCGTCAACTGGGGACGCCTTCTCGGCGTCCATCCCCACACCGCCCTCCAGCGCGCCAACCGCAAGTTCGAGTCACGGTTCCACCGGCTCGAGACGCTGGCCGCCGAGCGCGGGCTGGTGCTGGAGGACCAGGGGCTGGAGCGGCTGGATGCGCTGTGGGAGGAGGTCAAGGCGGCCGAGCTCGGCGGCCCCTGAGGGCCCTCCGCCGTGGACGAACGCCGGCGGGAATTTCACGGTTCTAGACGGTTGATGAGGCGCGGGAAGGGGACCGCCTCCCGGAGGTGCGGCAGCCCGCAGATCCACGCCACCGTCCGTTCGAGGCCCATGCCGAACCCCGAGTGCGGCACCGAGCCGTAGCGCCGGAGGTCCAGGTACCAGCCGTAGGCCTGCTCCGGGAGCCCCTCCTCCCGGATCCGCGCCAGCATCCGCTCGTAGTCGTCCTCGCGCTGCGAGCCGCCGATGATCTCACCGTACCCCTCCGGGGCGAAGAGGTCGTTGCAGAGGACGACCTCGGGTCGCTCGGGGTTCTCCTTCATGTAGAACGCCTTCGCCTTCTTCGGGAACGAGTGGACGAAGACCGGTCGGTCCGACGCCTCGGTGAGGAGGGTCTGGTCCTCCCCGCCGAAATCCTGTCCCCACTCGATCGACGAGCCCTGTCCGCGCAGGCTTTCGACCGCCTCGTCGTAGGACAGCCGTGGGAAGGGCGGCCGGATGGCCTCCAGCCGGGCGACGTCCCGCTCCAGGGCTTCCAGGTCGGCGCGTCGCTCGTCGAGGACCCGCTCCACGATCCGGACGACGAGGTCCTCCTGGAGGTCCATGTTGTCCTGCCAGTCGAACCACGCCATCTCGGGCTCGACCATCCAGAACTCGGTCAGATGCCGGCGGGTCTTGGACTTCTCGGCACGGAACGTGGGCCCGAAGCAGTAGATGCGACCGAACGCCATCGCCCCGGCCTCGCCGTAGAGCTGGCCGGTCTGGGCGAGCGAGGCCACCCCGAGGTCGAAGTACTCGGTCTCGAAGAGCGATCCCGCCTCCTCGCCGATGGCGCGGGTCAGGATCGGCGTGTCGAGGAGGAGAAAGTCCCGCTCGTGGAGGAAGTCGCGGATCGCCCGGATGACGGTGTCGCGGATCCGGAGCACGTGCCAGGGACGGCTCGACCGGAGCCACAGGTGGCGATGGTCGAGCAGGAAACCGGAGCCGTGCTCCTTGGGACCGATCGGGTAGTCCGAGGCGATCTGGACGGGTCGGACGGAGCAGAGCGACAGCTCGACTCCGCCGGGGGCGCGGGCGTCCTCGCGCACCGTACCCGTCACGATCAGCGAGGACTCCTGGGTCAACCGCTCGGAAGCCGCCCAGCTCTCGGGATCGGCCTCGGCCCGCGCCAGGACCCCCTGGACGATCCCGGTCCCGTCCCGGACCAGCAGAAACGAGATCTTCCCGCTCGAGCGCTTGTTGTACAACCATCCCCGGAGCTCGACCGTTTCTCCCACGTGGTCGGCCAGCTCCGAGATCCGAACGTATCTTGGTCCGCTCACGCGGCCCGCAAGGTAGCCCGGAGGTCCGGCTTGTCAAACACTCTGCCCATCCTTCTCTTCACGCTCATCGCGGCCGTGGCGACGGCGGCGTTTGCCGGCCCGGCTACGGCGGCCGCGGCCCAGGAGTCCCTCCCTGTCCTGCCCCTGGCGGTGGAGCCCGGGCCGTCGATTCCGACCGTCGCCCGGCGCGCGGCGCTCCCCTCGGAGTGGTCGGAGTCCCTGCGGCTGGAGATCTCCCGGGGCGGCTCGGCGCCACTCGTCTGGTTCGAGTCCGGGATCCTGGTGGCGAGCCTGGACCGGAACGTCCACCTGGTCAGCCTGGACGGCCCGCGGGTCGTGTGGAAGGAAAACTACCGCGGCGGGTTCGAGGCCGAGCCGGTCGTGACCGAGGACCGGATCTACTTGTCCGAGACGCGCCGCGGGGCGCGGCTCCTGGCCCTCGACCGGGACTCGCATCGCACGCTGTGGACCGCCGACGCCGGCGACCTCATGGCACCGCCCATTCTGACCGAGGAGCGGCTCTACACGGTCTCGTCGATCGGCGAGGTGAAGGCGTTCGACCGGGCGGGAGTCCTGCAGTGGTCGACCGAGCTGGGCTCGCGCGTCCAGGCCGGCGCGGCGCTGCTCGACGGCGTCCTCGTGATCGCGGCCTCGGACGGACACTTCTACGCGGTCGACACGGAAGACGGCGCGGTCCGCGAGTCGACCGATCCCGGGGTGGGGTTCGTGTGGGGGAATCCCCTGGTCCGGGCGCACCCCGCAACGGCTGTCTTCGCGACCCTGGACGGCCTGCTGGTCGAGGTGGACGCCGACCTCGAGGTGATCCAGCAACGCTCCTTCCCCAGCCGCTTCACGGTCGGTCCCGACCAGGTCGGCGGCGATCTTCTGCTGATCGGCCACGAGGGAACGGTCTGGCGGTACGATTGGGAGGGGGCGAGCGTCGTGTGGCACCGGGAGCTGCCGGCCACCCTCCGGTCGGCGCCACGCGTCTCGAGCGAGGTGGTCGCCCTGGGGAGCCTCGAGGGAATCCTCTATCTGCTCGACCTGGCCAGCGGCGAAACCCTCTGGGAGACGCGCCTCGACGGCGCGATCACCTCACGCCCGCTGGCCCGCGAGCTGGAGTTCTTCGCCTTCACCGAGAGCGGCACCCTCTACGGCTTCCGCCCCGCCGGCTCCGCGCGTTAGGAAGCTCCATGCTCTTCGTCGGATGGCACTACAGGCCGTGGGAGGGCCGGCGGGGTTCCCGGCCGCGAGCCGTCAACCCGCGCGGGAGCGAGGGAAGACCCGAGCGTTCTTTGCGAGGGGCTTACCGAAGCGGAGCGCGGGCTCGCGGCCGGGAACCCCGCCGGCCCCCGGCACAGACCTAAAAGTCGTACCCGACGAAGAACGAGAAGTGGACGTCCCCCTGCTCCCCCGGAAACAGGTCCCGCCGGTCGTTGATGTCGAAGCGTCGCGTCCAGTCGAAGCGGAGGATGAGGGGGCCGATCAGCGGGTACTTGATCGTCGCCCCGTAAGCCCCCAGCAGGCCCGGCCAGTCTACGCTCACCAGCTCGCCCTCCGAGTTCTCGACCCGCGTGTCCTCGACCCAGGCGTTGCCCAGATCGACGAAGAAGGCGCCCCAGATCCCGTTGGCGAGCAGGACCGCGGGGCCGCTGCGGAAGCGATCGGGGGGAAGGATCGGGAAGCGCCACTCCTGGTTGAGGAGTACCGTCCGGCTGCCGCTCAACGTGTAGCGCGGGTAACCGCGCAGGGACAGCGGACCGCCCAGGAAGTAGAAGGTCGGAATGTCGCCGTGAGACAGACGGCCGCGGGCTCGGATGGCCAGCGTCGTGTGCTGGGAGGTCCGGAAGTACTTCCGGGCGTCCAGGAGGACGTCCAGCGTCTCGACCCCCCCCTCGCTCACGTTGGTGACCGGCGACACCGTGACGTTCAACCGCTGGCCGTCGATCGGACCCGCCGGTCCCCACAGCGCGTTGTCGAAGACATAACCTAGGGACGGGATCGCCAGCCAGGCGTCGCGGAAGAAGTCGCCGCTGTCCGACGACTCGTCGATCGAGTTGCGCTCGACGGTGAACTCGGCCTCGATCCGCTGGAACTTCGAGAACGGGTACATCAGGATCCCGGTCGCGCCCCAGCGCTCCTCGAAGAAGTCGCTGCGGAACCCTACGCCCTCGTTTCCGAACTGCCCGCGGCTGGCGAACTCCTCCCCCAGGAGCGACTGGAAATACGACTTCAGCCGGTATCCGCTGACTCCCCAGTTGAGCCGGTTCTTGAGGTTCACGTACGTGAAGACTCCGGTGAAACCCGAGAACAGGTTGGTCCGTCCCTGCTGTGAGTTCACCTGACCGATCATGACGTGGTCGCCGAGCAGGTCGCTGAAGAACACCTGCGCGCCCTCGCCGCGGCTGCCATCCTCGGCGAAGGCGAGCGCAGCGCTCGCGAAGTCCAGCCCAAACTCCTTCTCGTACTCGCGCTGGACATAGGGCCCGGCATCCGGGACCTCCCACGCCCACTGCTGGACATCGGGATCGACGGTCAGCGAGAACGTCGTCGGCATGTCGGCGGGTAGCTCCACCCGGTAGATCCCGTACGACAGGTTCTCGTAGGCCGTGAAGACCGCATGA
>DATEDS010000261.1:0-23997 GCA_035281565.1 Gemmatimonadota bacterium | reverse complement strand
GCGTCTTGGCCAGCCCCGGCACGCCCTCGAGGAGCACGTGACCATCCGACAGCAGGCCGATCAGAAGGCCTTCGAGGAGCTTCTCCTGTCCCACGACGACCCGGCCGATCTGATCGAGGAGGGTCCCCGCGAACGCGTTCTCGCGGGCGATTCTGCGATTCTCCTCGGCCAGCGAGGCCGCCGTCTCGTACGCCGTCCCGGTCTCACGGGACGTCGCCGTCGGCTCCTCGGTCATGCGCTCCATGCCTCCTGTGCGATACCGGCGCGGGCCGGGCAAAGTTCCTTGCGCCGGCCGCCGGGACGCGGGCGTCGTGGCTGGCCTGGCCGGGCGGAAGGCGGCTCCGAAGATAGGAGCCGGGGGTCGAGAGCCGCCACCCGCCGACCTCGCAACGGGCGAAGACCGGACCCCGTCGATCGGTGCGCCACACCGCTGCTCCGGCAGCCGCCAGACGCGTCAGCGCGTCCGGGTGGGGATGGCCGTGGCGGTTGGCGCGACCCACCGACACGACCGCTGCCTGCGGCGCGACCTTGGCCAGGAAGGCCGCGCTCGAAGAATGGCGGCTGCCATGGTGGCCGACGTGGAGGAGCCCGGCGCGGAGCGAGTCGGCGAGCCGCGCGACCAGCGCCCTCTCGCCTGGCTCTCCCAGATCCCCGGTCAGCAGGAGCCGGCACGGGCCGCCGCTCATGAGGAGCACCGCCGACGATTCGTTGGACGATCGCCGGCCGTCGTAGGGATCGACCGGCACCCATTCGACGGTCGGGTGGAGCACGTCGATCGACACGGATCCTTGTCGGAGCCGCTGTCCCGCCCGGAGCGTGACCGCACGCGGTCGGTCGCCGGTGGTCGTCGCCAGCAGCTCGAGCCACGCCGGACCGTCGTCCACGGCCATCGGGCTCGCGAGCCGCCCCACCTCCACCCCCCGGACGACGCTCGCCGCGCCGCCCACGTGGTCGAGATCGGGATGGGTGACGATCAGCCACTCCAACCGCGACACGCCACGCCGCCGCAGGTACGGCAGGACGACGCTCCGCCCAGCGTCGCCGAACGGGTAGGCGGGCCCGGCATCGACCAGCCACGTCGCCCGGTCCGGGAAGTGGATCACGACCGCGTCCCCCTGCCCGACGTCCAGCCACCCGACCTCCCAGCCACGGAACGGCCGACCCGGCGTCGCCAGAAGCACGGCGAGGCCGAATGCGGCGGCGGCCAGGGCCGGCCGGGGCCAACGGGCGGCGGCCACCAGGGAGACAGCCAGCAGCATGGCGGCCCCGACCGTCCAGCCGGCCTCGCCCGGCACCCATACCGGCGCCCGGGTGCCCCCCGCGACCACCGCCGTTTCGAGCGCCGCCAGGGTCGCGGCGGCCGTCCGGGTGAGCGGAGCGGCCAGCGCCTCGAGCCCGGTGGCGTCCGCGAGCAACGACATCCAGAGGACGGGGAGCGCCATGCATGACAGCGGGACCGCGAACGGGTTCACCGGCAGGCCGGCGGGAGCGATCCAGCCGAAGGACGCGGCCTGGATCGGCATCGTCCCGAGGGTCGAGGCGGTCGTCGCCAGGAGCCCGCCGACCAGGACCCGCCGGAGCCTGCCGCCGCCCCCGGCCAGCGCCCGGTCCAGGGGCGCTCCGGCCAGGAGCCCGGCGACCGCCGCGAACGAGAGCGCGAACCCGAGGTCCAGGAGGTCCAGCGGCCGCCAGGCGAGAATGAGGACGACCGCGAGCCCCCAGGCCTGCCAGCCCGAGATCCGCCGCTCGTCCGCCCGTGCCCAGAGGACGACGACCGCCATCAGGGTGCCCCGGACGATCGATGCGGGCGCTCCCACGAGGGCCGTGTAGACGGCCAGCAGGAGCCCGGTCGCGGCGGCCTTGGGACGCGGAGCGAGCCCGGCCAGCCCGAGAACGAGATGGAGTATGGCGGCCAGGAACCCGACCTGAAGACCGCTCACGGCGAGGAGGTGGAGCGTGCCGCTCGCCGCGAAGGCGTCGGAGAGGGCGGGGTCCAGGTCGACGCGGTCGCCGAGGAGGAGCGCCAGGGCGAGGGGCTCGAGGGCGGACCCGAAGCGGGCCGCCATCCGCTCCCGCAGGTGGCCTTCGAGGAGCGAGAGGCCCGGGGCCCGTCCGGTCCGGTGCGGGCCCGTCCGGGCGTCCAGGACGCGCCCCCGGAGAGACCCGGGGCCGATCCCCTCGGGTGGATACCGCGCTCCGGTCAGCGACCGCGGCGGATCGGCCACCAGCCGTCCGACGACCTCGCGCCGCTCACCGGCGCGAGGCGGCACGCCGGCGCCCTGCCAGGTCAGGCGCGCGCCGGGGCATGGGCGAGGGCACCCGGTCGCGACGCCCAGTGCGCTCCACCGGTCTTTCCCGGCGGGCCTCACGCGCTCGACCCGGAGGACGGCGGCGAACGGCGTCGGGGCACCATCCGCCGCCCGGTCCCACCACCTCCGGGCGTCCTCCCGGCTCGCGTCGATGGACGCCAGGAGACGGAGCCCGACCGCGAGCGTGACGACCGCCCAGGTCCGGGAGCGGCCGGACCGGAGCCCCAGGGCCGCCGCCAGGACCGCCAGCGGGATCCCGGCGGCGGGGCCCGCGTACGCGCCGGTCAGCCCGACCGTGACCAGGACCGCGGCCGAGATGGCGGCGGGGGCCGGACCGTCTCCCGGCCGGCGCGTCGCGGGCGTCGGGGATTCGACGAACGACACGTCCTCGGGAGCGGCGGGATGTGGACGGCACGGCGCGCCCGCCGCGATCTCCGGCGGTCGCGACGGGGACGGGAGGAGGACGGAAAAGCAAGAGCGGGGCCGGGCCGTCCGGCGGGCCCGGCGTCAGTCGACGATCCGGAAGCTCGTCCGGGTCTCGACCCGGCGGTCGTACAGGTTGTGATCGGTGACCGCCACCTCGAGCGCATACGTGCCGGGCTCGAGCGCGCTCGCGTCGAAGGACAGCCGCTCGGGCCACACGGCACCGCCCGACCACGGGATCACCCGCTCGAAGGAGAGGGTCACCGCGTCCGGCTCCTCGCGCACGCCGACCAGCCCCTTCAGCCCGCCGAAGAACCGCTCGATCGCGCTCCGGTCCAGCTCCCGCGCGCGGATCGTGTAGTCGACCCGGAACCGCAGCTCGCTGCCGGTCCCCGGGCTCAGGTGATAGGTCTCGAAGTAGAGACCCAGCGGCCGATCCCGCAGGAAGGACCGCGTGGGAAGCGCCACGACCGGGATCCCGTGGCGCCTGAATCGGGGCGGGGGAATCCCCTCGACGGCCTCCGGGGAAAGAACGAGGTCCGACAGCTCGAGACCGGTGTCGGAGAAGCGGCGCACCCGCAGCGGCCCCTTCACGACCCCGACTCCACCGCCCTGGAGGTCGTCGACCTGAAGCGCGAACCGGTACGCGCCCGGCGCCATCCGCACTTGGAACATGTCGACCAGGTAGTATTCGCTCCGGCCGTCCGCCTCGGGAACACGCGCCACCACGGCGTCCGCCTCCTCGGTGCGGCGGAGCAGCTCGTTCCACCGGGCGTCGTACAGGACGAGCCCCTTCCGATACCGGTACTTGCCCTTCTCGATCTCCACCGAGGAGAGGGGAACCGAGAAGAAGAGGAGCAGGTCGCTGCCGCGGCGGAAGGCCGAGAAGCCGGCCGGGAGGTGCTCGAGCGGGATCCGGGTCTCGACCCGGTGCTCGTAGGTGTCGGTCGAGAGGCCCTGCTCGAAGTCCTCGAGGGCTTTCTCCTGGGCCCGCAGCAGGTCGGTTCCCGCCAGCCCCCACGGGGCGAAGTACTCGAGCGCGCGACCGGTCCGGGGGATGGTGGTGAAGTTGCAATCGTTGCCGAAGAACTGGCCGCGTGTCCCGAGGATCGACCCCGGCCCGGTCGTGAAGTTCACGGCGACCTCGCCGTCCTCGCCGAAGGCGTCGTTCCGGTACAGCCAGAACCCGCATTCCTGGACGCCGAGCCCGTCCGTTTCCTCGGGCTGGCCATGGCGCAGGAAGAAGGCCCCCCGGTCATCCAGCGCACGTCCGTCCAGCTCGACCTCGACCGCCGGCAGGCCCGAGTCCCGGCCACCCAGCGCGACGAGCTTCGACTTGGAGACCGGCTTCTTCCACTGGTAGGCGACCCGGGCGAGACGATTCCGCTCGAGCTGCGCCACCCAGCGCTCGTTGACCTCGCTGAAGGGGACCGGATCGCGGGCGTTCCACCAGCCGGTCAGGAAGGCGCGTCGCTGCGCGACCGACGCACGTTTCCACGCCTCGCGCTCGGCCTCGGTCAACAGGGGCTCGACGTCCCGATAGTACGGATCGAGGTCGGCGACCGTCCGTGCGAAGCCGAGGCCGTTGAAGTAGTAGGCGCTGCCGCTCTCGATCTCCCCCAGGGCGGCCAGGACGACGCCGGCGTGGTACGACAGCCGGGCCAGGTACCGCTCCTGCCGCACCCGGCGCCGGAACTCCTCGACCGCCTCGCGCGCGTCCTCGTGCTCGCCGGCGTCCGCCAGCACGTCGATCCGACGCAGCGCGAGTTCGGGGTCGTACTCCCGTTCGAGGCTGCGGGCAAACTCCCGGGCCAGGGCGCGGCTGTCCTCGGGGACCAGGTACATCCGGCTCCAGAGCCCGTACGCGTCGTCGTGAAGCGGGTCCCGGCGGAGAATCTCCTGGAGCGCCCGCCGCGCCCGCGGATCGGCGTCCGACCCCTCGAGCTGCAGGTTGACGCGCGCCAGACGCAGCCAGTTGTCCAGGTCGTCGGGATCGGCCTCGAGCGAGCGCTCGAGGGCCTCGCGGGCGTAGAAGAGACGGTTGTCCAGGGCGAGCCACGCGTCGGCGAGGGCGCTGTAGCCGGGACCGGGAGGGTAGCCCTCGAACAGCGCCCGCTCGAACAGTCCTCGGGCTTCCCAGGGGTCACCCCCGGACAAGGCGTCGATGCCGGCGTCGAAATGTCTCTCGGCGGTGCCGGGCACCGCTTCCGGGCGCTGAGCTCTCGCGGGGCCGGCAACGCAAACCGGCGCCAAGATCGCGAAACCGATGACCGCCCGGATTGGACCCCTCAGATCGGTCACCTCCCGAACGTGGCGGGCAAGGGCATGGAGGAAAAATCAATCGGAAGAGCATGGCGTTCAAACGCCGCCGCCCGGGTGGACTCTCCATTGACTGTCCGGTCGATCATGCTACAATCAAGTTGGTTGTCAGTCCTTCCCGCTGACCGGCATTACGGCGGGCCCTCCCAAACCACCCAAGGGACGAAGGGGAGTACGTGCATGAGACGGTTGGCTTTGTACGCGCTGGCGGGGATCGCGCTGGCCACGGTTTCCTGCTCCGAGGGGCCTGCCCAGGCCCTGACCGCCCCGGTCATCCTCACCCCCGCGGGGGCCGAAACCGAGACCATCAACGAGCGCTTTCTCATCGCCCTTACGGTCTTCGTCCCCTGTGCCGACGGGGGAGCCGGTGAGCTCGTGCAGCTGGAGGGGACGCTTCATTCCCTCTTCCACGTCACCATCAACGGCAACAGCTTCAAGATGAAGATTCACAACCAACCGCAGGGTATCCGTGGCACCGGACTGACCACCGGGGACAAGTACCAGGCGACCGGGGTGACGCAGGAGACGATCGGCGGCTCGTTCGTCAACGGGCGGTTCTCGGACACTTTCGTCAACAATTTCCGCATCGTCGGTCAGGGACCGGGCAACAACTGGCTGGTCCACGAGACCTTTCACGTCACGCTCAACGCCAACGGGGAGCTGACCGCCTTCGTGGACCATTTCTCGGTCGAGTGCAAGTAGCGGACAGCGAGAGGGAGCTTAGCGGTCCCGGCTCCCGGTTTCCGGAGCCTTCTCCCTCGCTCCGGGTGGTCCGGTCTGTTCGGAGCCGGGAAAGGGCCAGGTCTCTTCCCGATCCCGCTCGCGCTCGAGCTCGCGGACGCGGCGGGCCAGCCGGTGCCGCTCGCCCCGCGCCGCGAGGTCCGCCGGCAGCCCCAGCAGGAACATGGCGAGAAACCCTGCGAAGATGCCGGCGTAGATGGCGTACACGGCCTCGCCGCGCCACGTCCAGAGCCCGAAATCGAGGCTGATCCGGTGCCCGCGGTTGAAGATGGCGAACGGGACCAGCAGGAAGGACGCCGCGATCCCGGCCACGAGGGCCCAGCGGCGGGAGCCGTCACGCACGCTCAGCCGGCCTGCACGGGGATCTCGAGGACGAAGCGGCCGTCCGGGACGGCCCGTGCGGGCCGGCCGTGAAGCGTGATCCCGGCCAGCGCCTCGATCTCGACCGGAACGATCCTGCCGACCATGTCCGGGCCGCCCGGGAGGACGACGGTCTCACGATGCTCCGTCCACCCCGTCAGCCGCCCCTCTCCGCGGCGGGCGGGGCCTTGGACCAGGACGTCCTCGGTGCTCCCGACCTTGGCCATCAGGTAGCTCGCGCCGATCGCCCGCTGGAGCTCGTTCAGGGCCTCGAGCCGCTCGACCGCGACCGCGCGTGGAACCCGGCCCGCGGTGAGTTCGGCCGCCGGCGTGTGGGGTCGAGGCGAGTACAGGAAGACGTAGGCCGAGTTGTAGCGGACGTCCTCCATCAACCGGTAGGTGGCGCGAAAGTCGGCGTCCGACTCGCCGGGAAAACCGACGATGACGTCGGTCGTGAGGGCGCAGTCGGGAATCGCCCGGCGCAGCATGTCGATCCGCTCCCGATACCATGCCGCCGTGTGCTCGCGGCGCATCGCCGCCAGGACCCGGTCCGAGCCCGACTGGACCGGCAGGTGGACGTGGTTCATCACGTTGCCGTGGGACGCGATCACCTCGACCAGCCGTTCGGTGAAGTCCCACGGATGGCTGGTCGTGAAACGGAGCCGGGCCAGGCCCTCGACCGCCGCCACCGCCTCCAGCAGGTCCGGGAAGTCGCGGCCGGCGTCGTGGTACGAGTTCACGTTCTGTCCGAGCAGGGTCACTTCCTTCGCCCCGTTCTGCACGGCACGGCGGACCTCGGCCACGATCCCTTCCAGCGACCGGCACTTCTCGCGCCCCCGTGTGAAGGGGACGATGCAATAGGAGCAGAACTTGTCGCAGCCGCGCATGATCGTGATCCATGCCGCGAACTTCTCCAGCCGGAGCGGCTCGAGGTCCTCGTACCCTTCGCTGCGGTTGAAGCGGTCGTAGACCACCCGCTCGCCGTCGCCGACACGGTCGAGGATCTCCGGGAGATGCCGGTAGGAGTCCGGACCGACCACGAAGTCGACGTAGGAGGCCCGGTCCAGCAGTTCCCGTCCGAGCTCCTTGGCCACGCAGCCCGCGACGCCGAGCCGGACGTCGGCCCGGTCGAGCTTGTGGCGGTTGAGCTCGCCGATCCGGCCGATCACGCGCTGCTCGGCGTGATCACGGATGGCGCACGTGTTCACGATGAGGACGTCGGCTTCGCCCGGCTCCTCGACCCGTACGTGACCTTCGCGGTCCAGGATGCCGCCCATGAGCTCGGTATCGGCGACGTTCATCTGGCACCCGTAGGTCTCGATGTAGAAGCGAAGCGTCATGGGACGTGGAATATACGGCCGGCCGGGATCAGTCGCCGCCGATCACGAGGTCCCGCTCGACCTGGACCGCCGTCCCGCCGCCGACCAGGTCGGTCACCTCGACCGCCAGCGTGTAGTCGCCGGGCGGAAGCGCCGTGGTGTCCAGCGAGACGTGCTCGAGGAGCGCCTCCGTTCCCTCGGCCACCGGAGTCTCCCGCTCGAAGGAGAAGGTCGTCGCGCGGTCCTCCTCGCGGACGCCGACCAGCCCCTGAAGGCCCTGGAAGAGCCGCTCCAGGGCGCCCCGCTCGAGCCGCTCGGCGCGCACCGTGTAGTCGACACGGAAACGGCGCCGGCCGGCGGCGTCGGGGTCGAGCCCATAGACCTCGTAGACCAGATGGAGGCGCTCCTGCCCGCCGAACTCGAGCGAGGGGCGGGCGAGGATGGCCAGGTTCCCACGGGCGAACCGCGGCGGCGCGGCCTCTTCGCCGACCCGGGCCGCCAGGACGACGTCCGAGATGGCGAGCCCGGCTCCTGCCAGTACGGGAACCTCGATCACGCCCCGGCTCACGCCGGCTGGACTCCCGCCGGACGCCTCGACCTGGACGGCGTACCGGTAGCTGGCCGGGCCCCGCCCGAGCGGGACCCGCACGACCTCCACCGGACGCCCCGTCCCCGGGTCGCGGACGGCCGGGGTCGGCGGCGGGTCCAGGACTTCCCGGGCGACCTCGTTCCAGTCGGCGTCGTAGACGACGACCCCGACCCGCTGGGCGGCGCCCTCGGCGTCGTCGAAGCCGACGTAGAACGTCTCCTCCGTCCGGCCGTCGGTGGCGGCGAATGCGGCCGGCTGGACGTGGACCTCGATCGTCTCCCCCGTCTCCTCGACGTAGCTGTCGGTGGTCAGGGCCACCTCGAGGTCCTCGATGGCTTCCCCCTGGGCCTCGCCGACGTCGGCCCGGGACCAGACGCCGAAATGCTCCATGGCCCTCGGCGTCGTCGGCAGCGTGGTGAAGTTGCAGGCGTTGGAGAAGAACTGACCGCGGGAGAACGTCATGAGGTCGGCGCCCCGACCGAAGTTGACACCGATCTCTCCATCGTCCGGCAGCTCGTCCCGATGGTAGTACCAGAACCCGCACTCGTCGCTGCCGGGCCCCTGCCGGTCGTCCGGCTCGCCGTGGCGCAGGTAGATCGCGCCGCGGTCCTCGAGCGGTCGGCCGTCGAGCCGGATCTCGACCGCCGGAAGGCCGCTGTCCCGCCCCTCGAGCGCGACAAGCCGCTCCTTCTCGAGGGGTCGTCGCCACCGGTAGACGTCGCGAGCGACCCGGATCCGGCGCTGCTGCTCGGCCCAGCGGGGGTGACCAGCCGACAGGGGCAGCGGATCGCGCGCGTTCCACCACGCCACGAGGAAGTCGCGCTTCCCGCCGGTCGTGCGGCCGCGCCACGACTCGCGCTCTTCGGGAGTCATGAGCGGTTCGACGTCCACCTGGTAGAGGGCGAGCGCGGCTTCGGTGTCGGCGCGGCGGAGCCCCTCGAAGTACGCCTCGGCCCCCGCGGTATCCTCCCCCCGGGCCGCCGCGAGGACGCCCGCGTAGTACAGGAGTCGGGGATCGTCCGGCGTGCCGCCCGTCCGGCTCCGCAGACGCGCCACTTCGGCCGCCGCCCCGTCGTAGTCGCCCGCGTCGTACAGGACGTCGATCCGCTTGAGCGCGAGCTCGGGATCGTAGGCCGCTTGCAGACGTTCGCCGAGGATGGCTGCCGTCTCCCCCAGGTCGTCCGGCTCCCACGACATGCGGCTCCAGCGACTCCACGCGTCACGGAAGCCGGGGTCGCGCCGGAACACTTCGTGGAACGCCGCCCGGGCGCGCGGATCGGCGTCGCCGCCGTCCAGGCGCAGGTTGATGTCGGCCAGCAGGTACCACCACCCCGTGCTGTCGGGCTCGGCATCCAGCGCCCGTTCGAGCGCGTCGCGGGCGTCGAAGAGACGGTTGTCGAGGGCGAGCCAGGCGTCGGCGAGGGCGCGGTTGCCGGCGCCGCGGGGGTACCCCTCCCTGAGGGCACGCTCGAAGTGGGCGCGCGCATCCCAGGCGTCGCCGGAAGCCAGGGCCGCGCGGCCCCGCTCGAACCACGCGTCCGGCTCCTGGGCGGGGGCACGGGGTGGATCGGACGCCCAGACGACCGCGGCGGTCGCGATCCAGAAACCGGGTCTACCTCGGATCGGGATCATCCGCGGGGAAACCACCGGCGCCCGGCCGGGGTTGTCGGCGCCCGGTCCGGCCCGGCGGGTCCGCTCGCTACGACGCGCCCGTGGTGTCGTCGGCGGTCGCGCCGATGGTCGGTCCGATCTCGGTGGGGTAGCCGGCCTGCTTCCATCCCTGAAGCCCGGCCCGCATGTCGTACACCTCGCCGTACCCCAGCTGGGTCAGGGCGTCGTGGGCGTACTGGGAGATCGGGCACTCGGAGTCCGAGCAGTAGACGACGATCCGGGCGTCCCGCGGCGGGAGCCGCGCCCCCGGACGGATGTCCACGTACGAGATCTGGATCGCGCCCGGGATGTGTTCCTGGGCGTACTGCACCGAATCGCGGGTGTCGACGAGGATGAAGGGCACGGAATCCAGCTGCCATTCGCGCACCCGCTCGGGGGTCGCGATCAGGATCCCCGCCTCCATCTCCGGCGCCGGGATCGAAGGCGGCAGGCCCTCCACGGCCGTGTCCTCGGAAGCCCCGCCGTCCGGTCCCGAGTCCGCGCCGCACCCCAGCACGAAGCCGATCAGCAGCGGGGCCGTCCAGCGGCGCCTCATACCCTCGCCCCCTCCCCCTCCCGGACGGCCGCCGCGGCGGCGACCATGTTCTCGAGCGCGGGGACGACCTCTTCGTAGCGGCGGGTCTTCAGCCCGCAGTCCGGGTTCACCCACAGCCGCTCGAACGGGATCACCTCGGCCGAAGCGCGGATCCTGGCCGCCATCTCTTCCAGGGACGGGATGCGCGGCGAGTGGATGTCGTAGACTCCCGGGCCGATGTCGTGGTCGTACTCGAAATCGCGGAACACCTCGAGCAGCTCGGCGTCCGAGCGGGCGTTCTCGATCAGCAGGACGTCGGCGTCCATGGCCGCGATGTGCTGGATGATGTCGTTGAACTCGGAATAGCACATGTGGGTGTGGATCTGGGTCGCCGGCTCGACGCCCGACGTCGCCACGCGAAAGGCGGCGATCGCCCACTCCAGATAGGCGTCCCACTCGGCACGTCGCAGGGGGAGCCCCTCCCGAAGCGCGGGCTCGTCGACCTGGATGACCCGCGCCCCGGCCGCCTCCAGGTCCACGACCTCGTCGCCGATGGCGAGCGCCAGCTGGAGGCATGTCTCCGACCGCGGCTGATCGTCCCTCACGAACGACCACTGGAGCATGGTCACGGGCCCCGTCAGCATGCCCTTCACGGGGCGCTCCGTGCACGATTGCGCGTACTCCCACCACTGGACGGTGATCGGCCGCTCCCGCCGGATATCCCCGTAGAGGAGGGGCGGCTTCACGTACCGGGACCCGTAGGACTGGACCCAGCCGTGCCGCGTGAAGGCGAACCCCTGCAGCCGCTCGCCGAAATACTCGACCATGTCGTTGCGCTCGAACTCGCCGTGGACCACGACGTCGATCCCGATCTCCTCCTGGAGCCGGATCGCGTTGCCGATCTCGGCCCTGAGAAACTCCTCGTACGCCTCGCGCTCGACGTCGCCCCGCAGGTACTCCCGGCGGCGGCGGCGGACCTCGGCCGTCTGGGGGAAAGAGCCGATCACGGTCGTCGGCAGGGGCGGCAGGTCGAGCCGCTCCCGCTGGGCGCTCCGCCGTTCGTCGAACGGCTGAGACCGGGCCGCGGCCGCGGGATCGAGCGCCGCGCGGCGTTCGCGGACGCCCTTGTCGCGCGTCCGATCGCTCTCCGCCCTGGACGCCAGACGCGCCCGGTTCGCGGCCAGCTCGTCGGCGATCGCCGCCCGGCCCTCGGCCAGGCCGCGCGCGAGGATCGCAACCTCGGCGAGCTTCTCGTCCGCGAAGGCCAGCCAGCCGCGCAGCTCGGGGTCGAGCTCGGTCTCGCGCGCGGCCTCGATCGGCACGTGGATCAGCGAGCAGGAGGGGGCGACCAGCACGCGCTCCCCGCCGATCCGGTCGGCGATCCGCTCGAGCTTGGCCAGCGACGCCTCCAGGTCGTTGATCCAGACGTTCCGGCCGTCGACGACGCCGGCCGAGAGGACCTTGTCGGCGGGGAGAGGCTCGCGCTCGAGGAGCTCCGTCTGGGCCGATCCCCGGACCAGGTCGAGGCCGATCCCGGCCACCGGGAGCTCGCGAAGCGCTTCCCAGGCGGGCCCGACCTCGCCGAAATACGTCTGGACGAGGATCCGCGCCGGTCCGGCGGCGTCGGCGAGCGGAGCGTACGCCAGGGGCAGCGCGGCGATCTCCTCCGGCGAGCGATCCTGCACCAGACACGGCTCGTCGATCTGGATCCACTCGGCGCCGGCGGCCGCCAGTCGCCCTACGACCTCGGCCATCGTCTCGGTCAGGGGCTCCAACAGCCGGAGCGGCTCGAAGCCGATCTCGGTCGGCTTGGCGAGGAGCAGGAAGCTCAGCGGTCCCAGCAGGACCGGCCGGGTCGGGATCCCGGCCGCGGCCGCCTCGGCCAGCTCGTCGAACGGCTTCGGGCTTGCGACCCGGAACCGCTGGTCCGGGGCCAACTCGGGCACGATGTAGTGGTAGTTCGTGTCGAACCACTTCGTCATCTCCATGGCCGGCACGTCGAGGCCCCGGCCCTGGGCTCCCCGGGCCATGGCGAAGCAGGTGTCCAGGTCGACCTCCTCCCCGCTCCACCGGTAACGGGGGGGGACCGCGCCGACCAGAGCCGCCATGTCGAGGACGTGGTCGTAGAGCGAGAAGGTGTTCGAGGGGACGTGGCCGATCCCGGCCGAGCGCTGGCGCCGCCACTGCTCGAGGCGCAGGCGGGCGGCCTCGGCGAGGAGATCCTCGCGCGAGATCTGGCCCGCCCAGTACGCCTCCGTGGCCCGCTTCAGCTCACGGTCGCGCCCGATGCGGGGATATCCGAGGTTGGTCGCCAGCGCCATCGATCGAGGGGTGAGAACGTACGGGTCGCGGCCGGGCGCCGCAAACGCGATGCGGGCTCAGCGTGTCTCGACCGCCTCGCGAGGAGCGACGGCCGGCTCGATCTCGCCGCTCCTTCGCGCCCGGACGTGGAGGACGACTCCGGCGCCGATCGCGAGCGCCAGGAGCACGGCCTGCGCGACCAGGGTCTCGACGGTCGGGTAGATCCCGAGCGCGGGGATACGAGGCGTCCCGGTCAGCCCGGTCTCCGCCAGCCATCCCGCCTCCTGGAGCTCGTGGACGCCCTGCCCGACGAAGATCATCGCCATCAGGTAGAGGAGTGCGCCCGTGACCCCGAACAGGGGCCGGACCGGGAGCTTGAGACCGAACCGGAAGACCGCCAGCCCGACCAGGGCCAGGACGACCACCCCGGCCACCAACCCGCCCCAGATCGGGACCGGCCGGCCGATCCCGGCCAGGGCCTCGTAGAAGAGGATGGTCTCGACCCCCTCCCGGAACACGGCCAGGAAGGCGACCGCGCCGATCGCCCATAGGTTCTCCGCGCGTCCCACCTTCCGCCGCAGGTACCCCATCCAGCGTTGCACCTCGAGCTTGGAAAGCAGCCAGTAGGAGACATAGAAGAGGACGGCTGCGGCGAGCAGCATGGTGAGCCCCTCGATGGCCTCGCGGCCGGCCGGCGCCAGGTCGAGGACGCTGTCGACGAGCCACGCCGTGACCAGGCTGGCGCCGATGGCCAGAGCGGCCCCGCGCCAGATCGCCCGCGAGCCCCGCTCGGATCCCGCCCTGGCGGTGGCGGCCGCCAGTGCCGTGCAGACGAGGAGCGCCTCCAGCCCTTCCCGGAAGAGGATCCCGAAGGACTGGAGGAAGGTCGCCCACCCGGCGACTCCCGTCGTCCCGGCGACCGGGTCGTCGGCCAGGGCGAGGGACGGTGAGAATGGTAGGGCGAGGACGGGCAGAAGGATGAGACTCAGTCTCAACATCCGGCGCAAGATGGATCACCCTGCCGGTCGTGTCAACCCCCGCCGGTCTCCGGGCGATCACCGGCCAGCCACCGCCGGACCTCGTCGGTCTGGGGGGCGTCCGCCGGCGCCAGCTCGAGGAACCGCTCCCAGACGCGCCGGGCCCGCAGCGTGTCCGCGAGGCCGTCCCGCGCGACCCATCCTTCGAGGAACCAGATCGCCGGCAGCTCGGGGGCCATCCGCTTGGCTTCGGCGAGCTCCCGGTCGGCCTCCTCCCAGCGGCCCTGGGACATGAGGGCGACGGCCAGGTCCACGCGCGGGCCAGGCGCCGCCGGTCCGAGGGCGATCGCCTCCCGGAACCGGCGCTCGGCCTCGACCATGTCGCCGGCCGCCATGGCCTGCATGCCGAGCCGGACATGCTCCTCGGCCCCGACCGGGTGGGGCGCTCCGCCGGGGCCGGGCGGGCTTGCCTCGCGGCCGACCTGGAGCCCCGCCAGGAAGCCGAACGAAAGGGTGGCGAACGAGACCGCGACCAGGACGCCCGGGCCGATCGACCTCCCGCTCACGTCGGTCCGGACGAGAGGGGGGCTCCGGTGTCGGGCGCCCCGGGAGGCGGCTCGAGCGCCGGCGCGGATTCGGCGGGGAGCGTGTCGAGCGCGGGGGGGGATTCCGCCGGCATCTCCAGCGGCTCGGACGGGCGCACTTCCGGCGGCCGGACGCGTTCTCCGGCCGGCTCATCGCTTCCTCTCCCGGTCCCGAACCAGCGATCCATCCGCGCCAGAACGAGCCGCTGACGTCTCCGGAGTCCGGGGGTCGGTGCGCCGGGGTTCCGAACCAGGGGCGCAGTCAGCGTGGCGGCCAGGAGAGCCGCCTGGGACGGCGTCAGCTCCGCGGCCGGTCGGTCATAGTAGAGCCGTGAGGCCGCCTCGGCTCCAAACACCCCCGGACCGAGCTCGACCACGTTCAGATAGAGCTCGAGGATCCGGCGCTTGGGGAGCCACAGCTCCATCCACGCCGTGAGGGCCGCCTCGCGGACCTTCCGCAGGAGGTCGCGCCGCGGCGAGAGATAGAGGTTCTTGACGGTCTGCTGGCTGATCGTCGAGGCACCCCGCAGGCGGTCCCCGCTCTCGCGGTCCTCGATCGCCGACCGGATCTGCTCGAGATCGAACCCGTGGTGCTCGTAGAACCGCGTGTCCTCCGCGGCCAGCACGGCCGCCTCCAGGTTCGGGGAGATCCGGGCCAGCGGTACCCACCGGTAGCGCGGCACCCACGCCTCGCCGCGGGCGGCGGCCTCGTCGGCGCGGATGTGCATGAGGGCCGTCGCCTGGGGCGGGCGAAACCGGTGCCACACGACGACCGGGAACCACATGACGACCGAGGCGACGGCGAGGCCGACGGAGGCGAGGAGGACGAAGCCGGCCAGCCGGACGATCCGACCCATCCGATCAGCCGGACAGGCCGCGGCCGGCCCACGGGTCGTTGGTGTCGCTCATGGGGATCCCCTTCCCACCCGTCCGGTGATCCTAGCCGCCCCGGCGGTTTCCCAGCAAGCGCCGCCACGCATGCCCAGGTGGGGTTTACTCCAACCGGGGCCAGGCCCTAGCTTGCGCGTGTGATCGCGGCTCGAAACGTGCAGCGAGCGCTCACCAGGGGGTGGTGACCATGACCATCGAAAGCGCGCTCCTGGTCCAGGCGGTCGGCGAGTACGCGTCGTCAGTGTCGTCCTCGGAGGTCTCCAGCTTCCTCTCTCAGACGGGGGGCGCGGCGGTCGGCTTCCTGGTCGACCACAAATGGCTGATCGGCGGCCTCGCCGTCGGCCTCTATCTGTTCCTCAAGTCGGTGTTCGAGTAGGACCCGCCCAGGCCGGGAACCGGGAGCGCGAGGCATCCCCTCGCGCTCCCGCCTCATGAGAACTCCGTAGCGGCTACCTGCGGACCCTGTCCTTCAGCCCCTTGCCGGAGCGGAAGGTGGGGACGGTCATCGCGGGAATGGTGATCGAAGCGCCCGTGCGGGGATTCCGGCCCTGACGGGCCTTCCGCTTGCGCGTCCCGAACGTGCCGAAGCCGGTGATCGTGAAGTCGCGCCCGGCGTCCAGCTCGGCCGCGATGATCCCCTTCCGCGGTTCCGTCGAGAAGATGGCGTCGATCGCGTCGTGCGCCTTCGACTTCGAGATGTCCAGTTTCTTGGCCAGTCTGGCCGCGAAATCGTCCTTGGTCATTCTCGACCCCCTTCTTGGAGCCCGACCCCGCCACGACCGAGCGGCCGTGCTGTGCGGGGCTTGAACGTGCGGAGAGCGCGATGTTGGGACCCGGTTGAGCGGGCCGCCATGGCGGCGGCGCCCGGAGCACGGGCCTCCCCAATCTGGAGCATGGGGCCCGCTTTCGACAAGGGCAGCGGGGATGCGGGTTCCGGGCGTATGAGCCGATGGCTGGTGCGCCCGAGAGGATTCGAACCTCTGACCTACAGCTCCGGAGGCTGTCGCTCTATCCAGCTGAGCTACGGGCGCGAGAGGCGATGGGAAAAGGAATGTAGCGCCTCGCGCGGGGCGCGACGAGCGGCGTTCTGTCGTGATCCGACCCGGACGAGCTAGACCGTCTGGCCCTCCATGACGAGCTCCTTGAGCTCCTTGGACGGCTTGAACGTGGGAACCGACCGACCGGGCACGTGGACCGCGTCGCCGGTGCGCGGGTTGCGGGCCTTCCTGGGTCGGCGCCGCTTGACCTTGAACGATCCGAAGCCGCGGATCTCGATGTTCTGTTCCCGGGCCAGGGCCTGCTTCACGGCTTCCAGGAAGCCGTCCACGACGACGGCGGTGTCCTTTTTCGTGAGCCCGGTGGCTTCCGCGATCTGTTCGACCAGATCCGCTTTGGTCATCGATCTCTCTCCTTGAGGTCGCCCGCCGCTCGGGGGGAAGGCGTCTGACGTCGTTCGGGAGCGGCCCTTAAGATACGATGGCACAATGACTTGTCAACCAACGACCTGGGCCATCCATGCCTGCAGGCTCCGGACGTCCGGGCGGCCGGCGGCGGTCTGGACGGCGTCGATCGCGAACCGCGCCGCCGCCAGGGTCGTCAGGCACGGGATGCCGGCCGCCAGGGCGGCGCGCCGGAGCGCGAACTCGTCCGAGGGCGACGTCCGGCCGAGCGGAGTGTTGATCACGAGACCGGCCTCGCCGCCGCGGATCAGGTCCACGGCGTCCGGCTTCCCTTCCCCCACTTTGAGAACGAGCCGGGCCTGGACGCCCCGCGTCGCCAGGAAGCCACGGGTCCCGCGGGTGGCGTGGAGCCGGACCCCCATCGCCTCGAGCCGTGCGGCCACCTCCGCCCCGCCGGCCTTGTCGCGGTCGTTCAGCGAGAGCAGAACGCCGCGCTGGACGGCGGCCGTCAGATCGACCCCCGCACCCAGCATCGCCTTCAGGTACGCGGTCGGCGCGTCCTCGGCCATCCCGATCACCTCGCCCGTCGACAGCATCTCGGGTCCGAGGACCGGGTCCGCGCCCGGGAAGCGGTCGAACGGGAAGACCGGAGCCTTGACCGCCACCGCCAGCGGCTCCGGGTCGCTCAGGAGCCCCAGTTCCGCCAGCGTCCGGCCGATCATGATCTGGGCGCCCAGCCGGGCGAGCGGAACCCCGACCGCCTTGCTGACGAACGGGATCGTCCGCGACGCCCGCGGGTTCACCTCGAGCACGTAGACCTCGTCGTCCTTGACCGCGAACTGGACGTTCATGAGCCCGCGGACCTCGAGTTCCGTCCCGAGCCGCCGCGTCTGTTCGCGGAGCGCGGTTTCGATCTCCGGATCGAGCTCGCGCGGCGGCAGGATGCAGGTACTGTCCCCGCTGTGGATGCCGGCCTCCTCGATGTGCTGCATGATCGCCCCGATCACGACCCGCTCCCCGTCGGCGATCGCGTCGACGTCGAACTCGGTGGCACCCTCGAGAAACTCGTCGATCAGGACGGGGCCCTCCTCCGAGACCCGCAGCACGGTGTCCAGGATCCGCTCGAGCGCCGGCTCGTCCCGGACGACGACCATGCCGCGTCCGCCGAGCACGTACGAGGGCCGGAGGAGGACCGGATAGCCGACCCGCGCCGCCTCGGCGCGGACTTCCCCGGCGGTTCTCGCGATCCCCGAGTCCGGCTGGCGCATCCCGAGCCGGGTCAGGAGACGCCCGAACCGGTCCCGGTCCTCGCACCGGTCGATGGCGTCGGGGGAGGTGCCGATGATCCGGGCCCCGGCTTCGTGGAGCCGCCGCGCCAGCTTGAGAGGCGTCTGGCCGCCGTACTGGACCAGGATCCCGTCGGGCCGCTCGCTGGCAACGATCGCCTGGACGTCCTCGAACGTGAGCGGCTCGAAGTAGAGCCGGTCGCTGATGTCGTAGTCGGTCGACACGGTCTCCGGGTTGCAGTTCACCATGATCACCCGGTGACCGATCTCGCGCAGCGCGAAGGCCGCCTGAACGCAGCAGTAGTCGAACTCGATCCCCTGCCCGATCCGGTTGGGCCCCCCCCCAAGGATCAGCACCTTGGGTCCCGCGAGCGGGACGGCTTCGTCGCCCGGATCGTAGGTCGAGTAGAAGTACGGGGTACGAGCCTCGAACTCGCCGCCGCACGTGTCGACGACCTTGAAGGCGGGCCGCACGCCGGCCTGCCCGCGGGCCTGGGTCACCTCGGCCTGGGTCAGGCCCCAGCGGCGGGCGAGGCGGGCATCCGAGAACCCCTCCCCCTTGAGCCGCCGCCAGCCGCTCGCGTCGGCCGGGGGGCCCTCTTCCCCGGTCGCGACGTCGAGCGCGGCGAGACGCTCCATCTGGCTCAGGAACCACGGATCGATCGACGTCACGACCCTGAGCCGCTCGACCGGCCAGCCCCGGCGGAGCGCCTCGGCGACCAGGAGAATCCGGACCGCGCTCGGCGATTCGAGCCGCTCGGCCAGCACGTCGTCGCCCAGCGCCGACCACTCCTCCCCGAACAGCCCGGTGGTCCCGGTCTCGAGGCCCCTCAGCCCCTTCTGGAGGGCCTCGCCGAACGTGCGGCCGATCGCCATCGTCTCGCCGACCGACTTCATCGCCGTCGTCAACCGCGAATCCGCCCCCGGAAACTTGGCGAAGTCGAAGCGCGGCACCTTGGCCACCACGTAATCGACGGTGGGCTCGAACGAGGCCGGCGTCGTCCCGGTAATGTCGTTGACGATCTCGTCCAGCGTGTAACCGACCGCGAGCCGCGCCGCGATCTTGGCGATCGGGAAGCCCGTCGCCTTCGAGGCCAGCGCGCTCGAGCGCGAAACGCGCGGGTTCATCTCGATGACCACCTGCCGTCCGGTCGTCGGGTCGACGGCGAACTGGATGTTGGAGCCGCCGGTCTCGACGCCGACCAGGCGGATCACCTGGAACGCGGTGTCGCGCATCTCCTGGTACTCGCGGTCGCTCAGGGTCTGCTGCGGCGCGATCGTGATCGAGTCGCCCGTATGGACCCCCATCGGGTCCAGGTTCTCGATCGAGCAAACGACGACGCAGTTGTCGGCCCGGTCGCGCATCACCTCGAGCTCGAACTCCTTCCACCCGAGGACGCTCTCCTCGACCAGGATCTCGCCGATCGGGCTGGCCCGGAGACCGGCCGCCACCATCGGCTCGAACTCCTCGCCCGTCGTCGCGACGGCGCTGCCTGCTCCGCCCAGCGTGTAGGCCGGCCGGAGGATGACCGGAAAGCCGGTGATCGCGACCACCCGCTCGGCCTCGTCCAGCGAGCGGGCGAAGCCGCCCCGCGGAACCGCGATCTCGTTCTCGATCATGAGCGCCTGGAACTGCTCCCTGTCCTCGGCCCGCTCGATCGCTTCGAGCCGGGCCCCGATCAGCTCGACGCCGTGCTCGTCGAGGACCCCGGCCAGGGCGAGCTCCCGGGCCAGGTTCAGGGCCGTCTGGCCGCCCAGGGTCGGGAGCAGGGCCTCGGGCCGCTCCTTCTCGATCACGCGCCGGCACGTCTCGAGGGTGAGCGGCTCCAGGTAAACCCGGTCGGCCGAGGACGGATCGGTCATGATCGTGGCCGGGTTCGAGTTGACCAGCACGACGCGGTATCCTTCGTCGGCCAGCGCGCGACAGGCCTGGGTGCCGGAGTAGTCGAACTCGCACGCCTGTCCGATGACGATCGGGCCCGACCCGATCAGCAGGATGGTCTCGAGGTCGTCGCGCCGTGGCACTACGTGCCTTTCCGCATCGCGGCCACGAACGCCTCGATGTGGTGAAGGGCGTCGTGCGGCCCGGGCGCCGCTTCGGGGTGGTACTGGACCGCGAACAGGGGTCGCTCCCGATGGGCGAACCCTTCGACCGTGCCGTCGTAGAGATTGACGTGCGTGACGTCGAGGCCGGGGGCGCCGGCGACCACCCGTCCCTTCCCCTCCCGGACCGCGAAGCCGTGGTTGTGGCTCGTGATGTCGATCTCCCCGGTCCGGACGTCCTGCACAGGGTGGTTCCCGCCGTGGTGGCCGAACTTGAGCTTGTACGTCTCGCCGCCGTGGGCCAGCGCGAGGAGCTGGTGGCCGAGACAGATCCCGAAGGTCGGGAGTCCGGGGGCCCGGCGGGACAGATCGGCGAGGGTCCGGATCGCGCCCCGGACCGCCGCCGGATCGCCGGGGCCGTTGGAGACGAAGACGCCGTCCGGCTCGAGCGCGAGGACCTCGTCGGCCGGCGTCTCCCCCGGCAGGCGGATCACGCGGCACCCGTTCGCGTCCAGCCGCCGCACGATGTTCTGCTTCATCCCGAGGTCCAGCGCCGCCACGGTCAGGGTTCCCCGGCCCTCGGCGGTGGCCGCCCGCGGCATGACCTCGCTCGCCAGGTCGAGCCCCTCCATGACCGGGATCGAGCGCGCCCGCCGGACCGCCTCGTCGACGTCCACGAACTCGCTGGTGACGACACCCCGCAAGGCTCCCCGGTCGCGCAGGTGGAGGGTCAGTGCCCGGGTGTCGACCCCGTCCACGGCGACCACCCCGTGCCGCTCGAGGTAGCCCGGCAGGGTCTCGACCGCCCGCCAGTTGGAGGGTTCCCTGACGCAGGTCCGCATGACGAAGCCGGCCACCCGCGGCCGCGGCGACTCGCCGTCGGTCGCCGTGATCCCGTAGTTCCCGATCAGCGGGTAGGTCATGACGACGACCTGACGCGTGTAGGAGGGGTCGGTCAGAACCTCCTGATAGCCGGTCATGCACGTGTTGAAGACGAACTCGCCGGTGGCGGTGCCGGCCGCCCCGGCCAGCCGGCCGCGGGCGTGCCAGCCGTCCTCGAGCGCCAGGAGGGCGTCCGGCCCGGCGCTCACGGACAAAAAAAAGTCTCCGGGGGGCGGAGACGGGCAGACGTACGACGGCAGGCAATCCTCATTGGCGCGTCCTTCCGGGCCTCACGGGACCACGAATTAAAGGAAGCGTGCGGGAACCTACCCGAGAGTGGACGACGCCGCAACCGGCCGACCGAGCGTCTCGATCGCGTGGCGGACTTCGGCCATGAGCTGGTCCCGCGCCGCGGACCCCCGCCCGGCCGTCGGGATCGGCCTTCCCAGCCGGACCCGGATCCGGCCCCGCCCGACCCTGAACGAGCCCTTCGGCATGATCCGCTCGCTCCCCAGGATCGCGATCGGCACGACCGGCACGCCGGCCTGGAGGGCCAGGACGAACCCGCCCTTCTTGAACGGGAGGAGCTCGTCGCCGCGACCGCGAGTCCCTTCCGGGAAGACCAGGACGCTGATCCCCTCACGCACCTTGCGCGCGGCCTCGTCGAGGCTCCGGATCGCGCTCTCCCGGTTCGACCGGTCGATCGGGATGAAGCCGCACATCCAGAGCGCCCAGCCGAAGACCGGGATGAGGAAGAGCTCCCGCTTGGCCACCATCCGGAGCGAGTGCCGGGTGGCCAGGAACAGCGCGAAGATGTCGAACACCGAGCGGTGGCTCGACATGAACAGGAAGGGGCGCTCGGGGTCCAGCTCCGCCTCCCGGTCCACCTCGAGCGGGATCGCGAGGCCGCCGAGGATCATCCGCGACCAGATGCGGGCGAACCTCAGGTAGAGCTCGCCGCGGGGGCTGACCGGCCAGGTCAGGAGGCCCAGCGTCGACCAGAAGAGGGTCAGGATCACCCCCAGGGTCCACGCGTACGCGGTGCGCAGCACGTAGAGCCGCTTTCAGGACGAGGCGTCGCTGATCTCGACGATCGTCCCGTCGTCGCCGAAGATGATCATGGTCTTGGCCGCGATCCGTCCCTGGCCGTCGTAGCTGTAGTAGGTCCAGCGCTCGAGGCCGCCGTCCATGGTGACCCGGATGCGGGGTTCCCCGAGCTTGTTCCTGACCTCGTCCTTGGTCATGCCCGCCTGGAGCGCGGCCACCGCGACCTTCTGGGCGGCGGCGCTGTCGGCAGCGTCGGCCGAGCCTTCGGGTGAGCCGCCCCGGCCGCAGGCGAAGCTCAGAATACCGGCCAGGAGCCATCCGGCCACACGGATCTTCATCGTCTTCCTCTCGTGCATGAGGTCGATTCGGGCGCTGCGTGGACGCCCAAGAAGTTAGCGGGCGGTCGCGCGACGGGGCTAGGCCGGGCTAGTTCCTGAACCGCCAGTTGACGCCGAAGTACCCTTCCCGCCCCGGCAGGAAGAACGCCTCCTCGGTGCGGTAGTTGAGGCCGCCCACGTTCTTGAACGAGACGAAGATCGTGAAGTTGATGATCGTCCCCTGGAGGAGGACGTCGGTGGCGAAATAGGACGGCAGCGTCGTCCCGTCGAGGGTCGTCCGCTCGCCGCTGTAGCGCCCCGTCAGGCGGGCCTCCACCAGCAGGTCCCGGTTCGGGAGGTAGCGGCGGGCATAGCGGAGCTGGCCCAGGGCCTGGGTCTCGGGCAGGTACGGGAGCCGCTCGCCGGTATCGGCCACCTCGACCGTCGTCCGGCGGCCGACCGCCCGGCCGCGGAGGCCCCACGGCAACGGGAACGCCACGTCGCCCTCGACGCCCGAGGCCGACAGGTCCAGGGCGTCGAACGTGTTGAACCCGGCCTCGCCCAGGCGGACCGTTCCGCCGGCCGGGTCGAACCCGATCCACGCCGTCGGGGGGAGCCAGAGGAAGGCGCGGTCGGCGTCGGCCGACCACGCCCGCACCGCGGCCCGCCATCCCTCGCCCCCGTAGGCGACCTCGCCGCGGACTTCCCGCCAGGCCTCGAGGGCGGTCGGCTCGGCGGGACGGCCGGGGTGGACATCGAGCTCCGACTCGGCCAGCGTCCAGAGGATCGACATCTCGGGGAAGTCCGGCGGGCGCACGGCCCGGCCCGCCGCGAGGCTGACCTCGAGCCGCTCGACCGGCCGACCGCTGACCGCCGCCTGCCACGCCGTTCCGTCCTCGGCCCAGTTGTCGTGATCGAGCCGCCGGACGGCCAGCTGGCCGGCCAGCCGCCCGCCCGGAATGGCGACGCCCGCCCCTCCACCCAACTCCAACGTAGTCCGGGGATTCACCAGTCCCTGCACGCCCTCGGGAGGGTCCAGCAGGTTCGTGCCCTGCCCGTTCACGAACACCGGGTGGCCCGACGACGCCTCCTCCTCGCCGCGCGCCGCGGCTCCCCACACGGACAGGGGCCCCCGCGCGAAGGTGAGGTCCAGCCGCGCGTCGCTCCGCTCCCCGGTCCCGATCAGGCCCAGGGCGTCGGCGAAGTCGAAGTTCTCGTCCAGCTCCATCCGGGTCCGGGCGTAATGAGCCCGCGCCTCGACCGGTCCCATGGCACCGACGTACGAGAGGTGCCACGACGCGAGGTCCTGTTCCTGGACGCCGGCCAGCCCGACCCTGTTGTCCTCCCCCGAGAAGTCGTCGCCGATGCGCGATGCCTCCAAGCGGTGCCCGAGCCAGGGGCGCCAGCCCGCCTTGAGGACGGTCTGGTTCCGGGTGAAGTCGCCCGAGCCGAGAAACCCGTCCGTGGCGTCGAAGTTGGCGGCCACGAACACGTCCCCGTGCCAGGTGACCGGACGGCCGAAGCGCCCGCTGAAGGTCTCGGTGTCGAAGGAGCCGGCCGAGAAGGCGAGCAGCGAGCGCGCCGACGGGGCGAGACTGCGGCGGGTCGTGATCGCGAGCACGCCCGCGGTTGCCTTTCCGCCCCAGGCGGCCACCTGCGGCCCCGGATGCCAGGCCACGCGGGCGATCGCCTCGAGCGGGATCTGACGCAGGTCCCACGCGGCGGTCAACGGGTCGCCGAGGGCGACCCCGTCCACGAACACCTCGACGCCGGAGACGGTCCCGAGCTCGGGACCCAGGAACGTGTTGACGCCGCCGCCCCCCAGGTCCAGCGACCACACCGGGAACTCGCTCTCGAGGATGTCGAGGAGGCTGAAGGCGCCCCGGCCGACCAGCTCCTCGCCGTCCAGCGTCCATGCCGGACGGGAGCCGGGCCGCCGCGCCACGTAAGGGTCGACGACCGTATCAGGATAGAACTCCGGGAGCTCGGAGAACTTCGGGCGCGCCGTATCGCCGGGGGCCAGC
>DATEDS010000260.1:0-10658 GCA_035281565.1 Gemmatimonadota bacterium | reverse complement strand
TCATCGGGATCGTCAAGAAACTCCGAACGTAGATAATCCGGCCTGTCACGCCGCATGGAATCTATACTCCTTTATACAAAGGGGGGATAGTTGCCTCCGAAATTGAACCGCTTCTGCGAATGGTTCGAGCAGATGGAGCAGCCTCGGCAGGCAAGCAATTGCGCGTCTCCCTCCTCCGATCGTTTTGGCGGCGGCCGGGTCCAGCTCCATTGTCCGACATCTGACAGACCAGGCACCAGCATTCGAGTATCAAACAGCGGGGCTCAGGCCTCTTCTTGTCGGAGGACTTGAGTCTCTTCTCGACCCGGGAACAAGGGAGGTAGCGATGCAAGGACGAACCTCTTGGTTCACGTGCGTGGTGGTCACGCTTGTGTTAGGGGCCTGCTCGAAGGACGATATCACCTCGCCCGAGCCTGTCGACTCGGGTGATCTGATGCCATCCACCAGCGCCCTGCAGCTCTCGCAGCATGAAACTCCAGATCCGACGGCGGTGGCGCACGCGGTACCCGGCTTCGCCGGATACTTCCTGGACGATGCCCAGAGGCCCACCGTGTACCTGACCGACGTGACCCAGCGCCCGGCGGCCGAGCTGGCGCTGTCCGGCTGGCTCTCCAGCCGGGGATTCACCTCGGCCAGCCTTCAGGTGCGCCAAGCACGGTACGACTGGTTCCAGCTCCACGCCTGGTACGATCGCGCCTGGACGGCGGCTCTCTCCGTCTCTGGGGCGGTGTTCTCCGACGTCGACGAGGGTAACAACCGTTTGCGCTTCGGGGGCGCTGATCTCGCCGCGCTGGCTGCCGCAGTCGCCGGGGCGGGCGTCCCGACCGACGCATTCGTCGTCGAGCGGGCTTCCCCGATCGCCCTGCGCTCGACCCTCCAGGACCGGGTCCGCCCGGTGGCCGGCGGCTACCAGATCAACTTCCTGAGTGTTGAGGACATGACGGTGCCGGCCACGGGGTTGCCTCGGAGCCTCGTCTGCACTCTGGGCTTCAACGCGATCCCCGAGGATCCGTCGTTCGGCCAGAATCCATCCTACGTCACAAACGCGCACTGCACCGGCGTCAGCGCGGACGACGCACTGGTCCCGATGGATCACTACCAGCCGCTCCAGGATCCGGACGGGGACGGGTTCACAAACGCCGAGAACTTCATCGGCTCCCAGGTCGATGATCCCTCCACGACGATTACCCTCGACTGCGTGAGCCTCTTCGATGAGCCAGCGGTTAGCGCCCCCGGCCCCTGCCGCTGGTCGGATGCGTCGCGCGGCGAGTACGCGGAGGGAGTGCCGTTCCAGCTCGGCCAAATCGCGAGACCGGTAGCCTTCGATCCGGTCCAGGGCACGCTGGAGGTGGACCCGAAACGACCGACCTTCGAAATCATCGATGAGCAGCCGTTCGCGGTCCTCGGGGAGACGGTAAACAAGGTCGGTCGCACCACCGGATGGACGGGAGGAGAGGTCACCGGAACCTGCGTCGACATCATCACCGACGACCACTTCATCCGGCGCTGCCAGGCACTTGTGGCGGCGGGTTCGGCGGGCGGGGACAGCGGGTCCCCGGTATTCGCGGCCCCCAACCGGAGGTCCAACCCGAACAACAGGGTCGTCCTCGCCGGGATCCTGTGGGGCGGCAGCATCGAAGGAGAGCCGGAGTTCGTGTACAGCCCGATGTTCAATATCGAGCGGGAGCTGGGACCGCTGAAGACATTTTGAGTCCCGCGGTGGCGCGAGCCCCTATCGCTCTTTGACTTCGCGGGGCGCGGTCGCAGGTCCAGCCGTCGTTCTTCGGCCGGGCTCAGCGACCGCGCCCGCCCAACCAGGACCAGCCACGGCTCTCGAACGTATGCAGCGCGTTCGCTTCGCCGTGTCGCACTTGGCTACAACATTGGTGGGCTCTACTAATGACAGGGCCCCTACAGACGCCCTATTGTCTCGAGCAAGGAGAAGGTCTTCGGCGCAGTCGAGAGAGCGGTTCGGAGTACGAGGCCAAGTGGCGACCCCAACGGGATTCGAACCCGTGTTGCCACCTTGAAAGGGTGGAGTCCTAGGCCTCTAGACGATGGGGTCGCGAGGGAAGGAGTATCGCTGCAGGAATCTGCCGAAAGGGGGGCTCAGCGTCAATCGGTCCTGCCGGCGAAGGCAGATCACCGGATCCCGGTGTCGATGTCGAAATCGAGCTCGGTCGTCCGGCCCGCCCGTATCTCGACGTCATGAGTGGGCGAGAAGCCACGATCGATCCCCAGCTCGTGATCTAGCCTCACCCGATAGCGCCCCGCCGGAAGATCCACCCGGTATCGGCCCTCGTCGTCGAGGTCTACCCGGGCGGCCAGCTCGCCGTTCGCTTCCTCACGTACGACAACGTCCACCCCAGCATAGACCTCAGGCGGGACCGGGCACGGCACACCCTCCTGCTCGACCGGGCAGATCGGCCCGATGGCAACGAACCCGGCCAGCGTTCCTCTCCCGGCGAGGACGAGGTCGCCATCCTCCACCCCCGCGGTCGCCGAGCAACCGACGACCGTGGCCATGAAAAGCCACGTGGGTGGTCGGGTTCGCCACGACTGGACCCGTCGCCGCATCTCTCGAAGTATACTTGACCCACCTGAAACCCGGCCATCCTTTCATGAGGAGTTCGTGCGGAAGCCCGCCTTGCTGCCACCCCGGTCGTCTTCCATCGGCCGTCTCCGGTTACGTCCATGAGCGAGGGGTCTCCGCAGGCCGTGGACACCACGGACCGCTGGAAGGTCCCCATGCGGCCGCGCTCCCCGGACGAGGTGCACCGGGCGGCGACACCGCTCGAGCTCTTCTTCGACCTGGTCTTCGTCGTGGCGATCGCCCAGGCGGGCGGCCGTCTCCATCACGCGATCGCCGGGGGCCACTTGGGCGAGGACCTCCTCAGCTACCTGATGGTCTTCTTCGCCATCTGGTGGGCGTGGATGAACTTCACGTGGTTCGCGTCGGCCTACGACACCGACGACGTGCCTTACCGGCTGGCGGTCTTCCTCCAGATCGTCGGATCCCTCATCCTGGCGGCCGGGATCCCCCGCGCCTTCGACGGGCACGACTTCTCGATCGCGACCTACGGCTACGTCGTGATGCGTCTGGGCCTCGTCGGCCAGTGGCTGCGGGCAGCCCGGTCCGATCCGGAGCGGCGAGCCTGCGATCTCCGTTACGCGATGGGCGTTACGGCCTGCCAGGTCGGCTGGGTGGCGCTCCTCTCCGTACCCCGGGATGCCGCCCTGACGGGATTCCTGGCCCTGGTGATCGCCGAGCTCCTGGTACCCGCCTGGGCCGAGCGGAAGGCCAGCACGACCTGGCACCCGGGCCACATCGCCGAGCGGTACGGACTGTTCACGATCATCGTGCTGGGCGAGTCCATCCTAGCCGCCTCCTTGGCGATCCAGGCCGCTGTCCAGGCGGGCCATCGGGGGCTGGGGACGATCGTCGTGGGCGGGCTCCTGACCGTGTTCTCGATGTGGTGGCTCTACTTCGACCATCCCACGAGCCGGCTGCTGACCTCGCTCCCGCGGGCCTTCTTCTGGGGCTACGGCCATTTCGCGATCTTCGCGTCCGCGGCCGCGGTGGGAGCCGGGCTTGCGGTGGCCGTGGACCATGCGACCGGCAAGGCGGCCATCGGCGCGGTCGGGACCGGCGCCGCGGTCGCCGTCCCGGTCGCGATCTACCTGCTCGGCCTGTGGGGGCTCCACGTCGGGCTCCGTGCCGAACTTCCCCGGGGGGCCGGCCTGACTCCGCTGGCGGCGCTCCTCATCCTCGCGACGCCGTGGACGAGCCAACCGGTCCTCCTGACCGGCCTCCTGACGGCCGGGCTCCTCGCGGTCAAGCTCGTCCGGCGACATCGAACCGCGATCCGAAGCCGGCCACGGTGACCGATCATTGCGATCCCGGGTCATTGGCCGCCCCGTGGGCACCCCGCTACGTTGACAAATTGTTGTCGCGCCACGCCGCTGATCGGGCGGCGCAGCTTCGGTGGTCAGCGCGACCGATTCGTTTCACATCTCATGCAACACAGAGCGAAGGAGACCCCATGGCACACGAAGTTCCGGCCCTTCCCTACCCCTTCGATGCGCTCGAGCCGCACATCGACGCGCGGACCATGGAGATCCATCACGACAAGCATCACGCGGCCTACGTCAGCAACCTGAACAAGGCGCTGGAGGGCCACGCGGATCTCCAGAAGAAGGGCGTCGAGGACCTCCTCCGCGACATCGAGAAGGTGCCCGAGAAGATCCGGACCGCCGTCCAGAACAACGGTGGCGGACACGCCAACCACACACTCTTCTGGACGATCATGTCGCCGGACGGCGGCGGGGAGCCGTCGGGGAAGCTGGCCGAAGCGATCGACAAGGCGTTCGGCGACTTCAAGGGTTTCAAGGAGAAGCTCGCCGCTGCGGCGGTCGGCCGCTTCGGGAGCGGCTGGGCCTGGCTCACGGCGAGCAAGGGAAAGCTCGAAATCTCGAGCACTCCCAACCAGGACAGTCCGCTCATGGAGGGGAAGACGCCGATCCTGGGCCTCGATGTCTGGGAGCACGCGTACTACCTGAAGTACCAGAACAAGCGCCCCGACTACGTCGAGGCGTGGTGGAACGTCGTCAACTGGAGCGAGGTCGAGCGGCGGTTCGGAAAGGCCGGCTGAGGCCTCTAGCGGCCGATCAGGGCCAGGAGCGAGACCAGGCAGCCGGCCCGGTAGAAGACCACCAGGCTGAAGTCGTAGGTGCCCAGGAGCTGGTTCTGCAGCGACATCGTGACGACACGGACCTGGTTGGACAGCAGGCCTGTGTGCTCTCCAGGAACGACGGTGATGGTTCCCACACTGTTATTCAGCGTAGCGACGCACGTCAGGTCCCGGACGGATCCCGGAAACGTCACGACGTATTCACCGGGTTGGACCTGCGCGACCGTCGTGCCCGAGTGACTGCTTCGCACGACTTGGGGTGTCCCGCCCCCGTCATTGATGACATAAACCCACCCGGTCGCCATCCTCTGCCTCCTCCAGCTGCTGGCAACAGCTTACGGCAATTCGTAGTGTAGCCTCACGATCCCCATCCTCCCGATCTCCGGCGCCCCCACGAACTCGTCGTGCTCTTCGTCGAACAGGTTCGTCACCGTGAGATCCAGGCGCGCCGCGGGAGCGAACGGCAGCCGGTAGCCGAAGGTGGCGTCGAACACCGTGTACCCCTCCACTTCGCCGACGTAGACGCCCGAGTTGACCGGGAAGCCGGCCACGCTCCGGACGCGGCCCTCCGCCGTCACCCCGCTCCGGCCGTCTTCGAACGCCAGCCCGAACGCGCCCTTCGCCTTGGAGGCGTTGAGCGCGGTGTCCTGGACGTTCTCGCAATCCTCGCTCCCGGAGAGGTCGAAGCAGTCGTCGCTCACGTACGAGAAGGCGCCCTTGAGCGCGAACCGCGGCGTCAGCAGCACCTCGGCGGCCAGGTCGATCCCCCACAGCTCGACCTTCTGGTCCACGTTCCGGTAGGCCAGCAGGATGTCGGGGTCGGCCGTCTGATCCGGCGCCACCGTCCCGATCGGCACCTGGGCGAGGCTCCCGGTCAGCAAGGTGACGATGCCGGCCAGCTGCTCGGGGGTGATCTGACCGGCCTGGACGAGCGGCGTGAGCTGCTGCTGGATGAAAGCGGCGGTCGTGGTGGGATCGAGGAAGACGGTCGGCGTTTCGACCCGCAAGGGGCCGATGAAATCCTCGATCTCGCTGCGCCAGACGTCCCCCACCAGCAGGACGCGATCCCCGATCAGACCCTTGTACCCGAACTCGACCGTGTTGGTGATCGTGGGCTCGAGCCGCTCGATCGGGATTGGCCCTTCGTCGGGGACGAACGTCAGCCCCTCGGGATCGAACCGCCTGAGCACGGTCCCGACCTCGGGCGCGTCCGACAGGAGAAACGGCAGGAACGGCGCGAGCTCCGCCGGAGCGAGGGCGTTCAGGAGCGGGTTCCAGGCGACCGCGGCATTCGCCGGCAACGCCCCGGCCTGGGGCGCGAACGGGCTGAACATGCAGAGTCCACCCTGGACGCCGCCCGGGCAGTCCGGGCTGAAGGTGAGCCCGCTCTCGGGCGTGCCGAACGTGCGGATGTCGTAGCCGATCCCCGCCCCGAGCGGAATCCCCCCGACGACCAGGTCGAGGAACAGGTTGTTGGTCGTCGGCGTGCTGAAGGCCCGATTGTAGGTCAGGCGGAGGTTGTGGGTCGGGGTCGGCTCGAGGACCAGCGCGGCGCGTGGTGAGAAGACGACGTCCTCCAGCCGGTTGTGGTGGTCCAGACGCAGCGCGCCGATGAAGTCGAGGGTCTCGGTCAGCTTGGTCGTCGAGTGGACGTAACCGCCGATCTCGTCGATCGTGTCGTCGTCCTCGTTCCGGCCGGTGATCGTCCCGTCCGTGCGCGGCTCCGTCCGCTGAAGATCGAGGCCGTAGATGACGTCCTCGCGATCGCCGCCCAGCGCGAACCCGTGCTGGATCTGCCCGGCCACGAAGAACGAGTTGTCCTCGACCGGGTCTCCCGTACGGAGCAGGTACGAATCTCCGGCCTCGCTGAAATTCCCGAATCCCTGGACGAAGAAGCGGCCCTTCCGGAGCCGGGCCTGGGCGAAGGAATAGGTCCAATCCTCCGCCTGCGCGGTGCCGGCGCCGGTCAGCTCGATCTGGGTCGCCTGATTGAAGCCGGCGTCGAAGACCACCTCCCCGTCCTCCCAGGGCCGGAGATCGAAACGCAGGCTCCCGGCGAACCGCTGGGAATCGAAGTTCCGGAGCCCCACCCGGGTGTCCGGATCGGTGGCCAGGGCCTCCTCGCGGGCCTCGGCCTCGAAGGGATCGGTGAACGTCCAGTCGTGGCCGGTGAAGTACTGGCCCGAGACCTTGAGCCCCGCCCTGTCGCTGAAGCGGGTCGCGTGACGGAACTCGCCGTGGAAGAGCGAGCGCTCGCCGCCCGCGAGGTTGAACTCCGTCCCCGGATCGTCGATCGGCGAGGACGTGATCAGGTGGAGCACCCCGCTCGCCGCGTTGGGGCCATAGAGCGCGGCCCCCGGTCCGAGCACGACCTCCACGCGGTCGATGTCGAGGTTCGTGACCGGAATGAAGCTGTAGACGTTGACGTTGAGCGAGGGAACGCGCGCGTAGCGGTTGTCGGAGATCACCAGCATGGCGCCCGAGAAGGCATTGTTGAACCCGCGGGCGACCATGTTGGCCTGCTGGAGGCCGGTCTGGGCGGCGTCCACGCCGGGGAGCGTCTTGACGTGGTCGACCACGGTCGGCGCGGCCCGTTCCGCGATCTCGTCGGCGGTCACGACCGAGACCGTGGCCGGCGCCTCAAGAGCCTTCTCCTCCTGGCGACCCACGGTCACGACCTGCGGATCGAGCTCGATCGCCTGCGGGACGAGAGGGGCAGTGACGGCGGCGGTCTCCGCGGCGGCGACCTCGATCCCGTCCGTGCGCCACGTGGCGTAGCCGAGCAGCGTGACGACGACGCTGTAGGTCCCCGCGGGGACCTCGAAGGTGAAGCGGCCGGCCTCCCGGGAGAGCGCGCCGGCGGTCTCGGAGCCCCCCGCCTGAAAGACCTGAACGGTGGCGTCCGGGAGCGGAGTGTTGGCCTCAGCGTCGATCACCTGTCCGGCGATCGTCCCCGTCTGGGCGCGGAGGGAGCCCGCGCCGACCAGGATCAGCCCGAGCCACAGGCCCGCGACCGCGAGTCGGATTTGCATGTCGTCTCTCCGTGCTGGGGAACGGCCACAGGCTCGACCAACTTCATTGTAGGGGATGCATCGCGCCCATGTCCAGAGCCCGGGCCGGACTAGCGCTCCCGCAAGAGCCGCCGCACCTCCGTCTCCACCGCCGCCATCAGCCCACGCGCGGCTTCGCGAGCGTAGGGGTTGTAGCGGACGATGTCCTCGTAGAGTTCCTGGGTGTCACGGGAAACGAGGTCGAGGACCGAGAGGAAGCGCCGCTCGGAGGGGGTCCCGAGCTCGATCAGCCGCAGGCGGTCGGGGCCCTCCTCGGGGGCGATGCCCGCACGGCGGAGAGATCGGGCGACCAGGAACACCATCGCCTGGCTGCGAGCCATGCGGCGGTCGTGCTCGCCGGCGTCCACGACCATGGGCTCGAGCCCCAGGCCCCGACAGACGGCGGCCACGTCCTCCGCTGCCTGCTCGTGACCGGGCACCGGGCAGACGGCGATCCGCTGCCCCGCGAGACCCTCCTCCAGCAAGCTGTCGGGTCCGAACATCGGGTGCGTGCCCACGGGATGGACCGCCTGGGGGAGCCGCTCCATCATCCATCGCCGCGGCTCGAGCTTCACCGAGCCGACGTCGACCACGACCGCGTCAGGCCGGAGTCGCGGCGCGATCTCGTCGAGCGTTCCGGGGAAGGCGCGGATCGGAACCGCCAGCACGACGTGCGAGGCGTCGGCCGCCTCGGAGATCGAGACCCACTCGATCCCGAGCGCCTTGGCCTCGAAAGATCGGTCGCGCGCATCGGCGGCCCGCACGCGGAAGCGCTCCCCAAGGGTCCCCGCTACGACCTGTCCACAGCGACCGAAGCCGATCACGCCGACGTCGGCCACGGCTCCTCGTCCCAGGCCGCTCAGCGCCTTTCCGCCGTCCCTCGGGCCAGCTCCTCGACCCGCGCCCGCTCCTCGTCGGTCAGCTTCTCGGGGACGGTGATCTCGATCTCGACGTACATGTCGCCGCGCCGGCCTTCGGTCTCGATCCCCTGCCCCTTCACACGCAACTTGGTGCCGCCCTGGGTCCCCGGGGGGATCTTGAGCTCGACCTTCGACCCATGCAGGGTGCGGACCCGGATCTTCGTTCCGAGCATGGCCTGGAAGGCGGTGATCGGAACGGTGCAGTGGATGTCCAGGCCTTCGCGCGAGAAGAACCGGTCGGGCTTGACCCGCAGGACGAGGTAGAGGTCACCCGGCGGGCCGCCGGCCACGCCCGGCTCGCCCTTCCCCCTGATACGGATCCGCTCGCCGTCGTGGATCGCCGCCGGCACCTTGACCTTGATGCGGCGCCGCTGCTCGACGCTTCCCTCCCCCCCGCAACGGCGGCAGGGGTTCTCGACCAGAGTCCCCCGTCCCATGCAGCGGGGACACGGACGCTGGACCGCGAAGCCGCCCTGGATGAGCGACACCTGGCCGCTGCCGCCGCACTGGGGGCAGGTCTCGACCTTGGAGCCGGGTTCGGCGCCGGTACCCTGGCACCGCGGGCACGGCTCCTCGAGCGGGACCTCGACCGTCACCTCGCCGCCCATGGCGGCGGTCTTGAAGGGGACCTCGACCTCCATCAGCCGGTCGGGGCCCGCCTGAGGCCGTGGTCCCCGCGAACGCGCCCGGCCGCGCCCGCCGAAGATCGACGAGAACAGGTCGCCCAGACCGCCGAAGCCGTCCAGGTCCTCGAGGTCGATCGACTGCCAGCCGCCCGTCGCACCGCCGAAGCCCGGCCCCCGAGGGCCCGCGCCGGCGCCGAACCCGGCCGCGGCGCCCATCCTCCGCATCTGGTCGTACTGCTTCCGGCGCTCCGGATCGGAGAGGACCGTGTAGGCGGCCGAGATTTCCTTGAACCGCTCCTCGGCGGCGGCGTCGCCGGGATTGGCGTCGGGATGGTATTCCCGGGCGAGCTTGCGGTAGGTCTTCTTGATCTCCTCGGCGTTCGCGCCCTCGGAGACGCCCAGGACCTGGTAGTAGTCCTTGGCCGGCATGCCGGGCTAGCCCGACGTGTCCTCGGCGCCTCGCTCGCCGGGCCGGTGCTCGTAGACCTGTACCTGGGCCGGTCGCAGGAGCTGCTCGTTGAACCGGTATCCCTGGACGGGGACGACCGCGATCTTCCCATCGAGGTCGGGGCGCGGCGCGGGCCACATCCCGATCGCCTCGTGGTCGTTCGGGTCGAACGGCTCGCCGGCTTTCCCGACCGGGACGAGCCCCTCCTCGCGGAGCTGATCGAGGAGCTTCCGCTCGACCAGCCGCACCCCGTCGACGACGGCCTGCGTGGAGGTCGTGGCGGGATCGAGACCGGCCACGCGCCGCATGTCGTCCAGGACGGTGAGGAGCTTCCGGATCAGGTCGCCCTTCGCGCGGACGGAGGACGAGGTCCTGGCCCGCATCTCGCGGCGGCGGAAGTTGTCGAAATCGGCCTGCAGGCGGAGCAGGCGGTCTTGGAGACGGAGGATCTCCTCGTCCCGGCTCCCGATCTCGTCCCGGAGGGCGGCGATGTCGTCCTCGACCGCCTGGGCCGCCTCCTCGTCGGTGAGCTCATTCTCCCCGGCTTCCGCCGTGACCTCCCCGGTCGCGTCCGGGATGGCTTCCTCAGGCGGGGCCTCTGCCTCCTGGGCGGCGGCCTCTTCGCTCCCTTCCTCGACCGGGATCTCGCGCGGTCCTCGAGTCGCCATGGTTAGATGAATATAGGTAGCCCCCGTGCGTGCGTCACAAGGCAAGCACGCCGATGGTGTCCCGATATGACGAAGCACGTCCGATACGAGCCTGCGCGACCGGAAGGTTCACTGGGACACCGACTTGGCACGCGTTCAATCTGCCGACGGGCGAAGGCCCGATCGGCTGCCGCCTCAACTAACGGAAAATTAACGCCCAGGCAGTAAGATCTCCCCCTGAGACTGAACAAGTCGTTTACCAGCGGTCCCTCCCCC
>DATEDS010000259.1:0-2784 GCA_035281565.1 Gemmatimonadota bacterium | reverse complement strand
TGCTTTTCGAGCGTTTCGAAGACTCCGGACTCTCGCAATACTCGTATGCGGTGGGCTGCCCGGCTGCCGGGGTCCTCGCGGTCGTCGACCCCCGCCGCGACGTCGACGTTTACCGGGAGTTCGCGGCCGGCAACGCGCTCGAGATCCGCCATGCGTGCCTTCGCTACGATGTTCTTCGCCGCCGCCGCTTACGTCCTGGTGATCGGGAGCCTGCTGGGGATGACGACGGTGTCGCCCCGACCGACCTTCGAGCTGACCGCCGAGCTGGGCGAGACCACGGTCCTCGCGGTCGAGACGGCGCCGGCCCTGGTGGCCGGCTGCGGGCCGATCACGATGAGCTAGGGGTTCTCGACCCGTCCGGGCGCTCGCCCGACCCGCCCGCCCCCTCGCGAGCGGCGGGCCGAGCGTCCGGCGGGTGGCGTTTCGAAGACCGGCTACAGCGAGCGTCACGACTGGACGCCCCTTCCAGGGGCCGTTAGCGTGGCGCTCGATGCTTTTCGAGCGTTTCGAAGACTCCGGACTCTCGCAATACTCGTATGCGGTGGGCTGCCCGGCTGCCGGGGTCCTCGCGGTCGTCGACCCCCGCCGCGACGTCGACGTTTACCGGGAGTTCGCGGCCGAGAACGCGCTCGAGATCCGCCATGTCCTCGAGACCCACATCCACGCCGATTTCGCGTCCGGCGCGCGTGAGCTGGCCGAGGCGACCGGCGCCCGGATCCACCTCTCCGCCTACGACGAAGGCGAGAGGTACGAGGTCGCTTTCCCGCACACCGAGATCGGCGAGGGAGACTCGATCGAGCTCGGCTCGGTCCGGTTGGAAGCCCTTCATACGCCGGGGCACACCCCCGAGCACCTGTCGTTCCTGGTCTACGATACGACCCGCTCGGCGGAGGTCCCGGAGCTCCTCCTCTCGGGCGACTTTCTGTTCGTGGGCTCGGTGGGCCGCCCCGACCTGCTCGGGGAGGAGGCCAAGCGGGAGCTGGCGCACAGGCTCTACGGCAGCGTCCGTGACAAGCTGGCCGGGCTGCCCGACGGGCTCGAGGTCCATCCCGGCCACGGCGCGGGCTCCATGTGCGGAGCGGGCATGAGCGCGCGTCCCCTCTCCACCCTCGGCTACGAGCGCGTCGTCAACCCGTACCTGGACCCGTCGCTGGGCGAGGAGGCGTTCATCGAGAAGATCCTCGGTTCCTCGCCCCCGTTCCCTCCCTATTACCGGCGGATGAAGGAGCTGAACGCGGCCGGTCCCCCGATCCTCGTCGATCTCCCGGGCGGCGAGCCGATCCCGGCCGTGCGGTTCCGGGAGCTGATCGACCAGGGCCACGTGGTCATCGATCTGAGGGACCCGCTCGCCTTCGGGATGGGGCACGTGCCCGGCTCCTTCGGCGTCGGCGTCGACGGGAGCCTTTCCACGTGGGCCGCCTGGGTCGTCCCGTACGACACCCCGATCCTCGTGGTGCCCCCGGAAGGTCCGTACGCCAGGGTCTCCGACGCCGTCGAGCGGGCCGCCCGGGCGCTCGTCCGGGTCGGGCTGGACGATGTCCGGGGCCATCTGGCCGGCGGCCTCCCGGCCTGGCGACAGGCGGGCCTCCCGGTGGCCGAGACGCCCCCCATCGGGCCCCGGGAGCTCCACGAGCACCTCGCCTCCGGGCACGGACCGACCGTGCTGGACGTCCGCTCCGACGGCGAGTGGGCCGGCGGGCACATCGAGGGGGCGATCCACGTCATGGGGGGCTTCCTCGCGGACCGCCTTTCCGAGGTCCCGGACGGCGACAGGCCGGTCGCGGTCGTCTGCGGGGGCGGTTACCGGTCGACGGTCGCGGCCAGCGTCCTCGAGCGCGGCGGGTTCCGGCGCGTGGTCAACCTGACCGGCGGCATGCGCGCCTGGCACCAGGCCGGGCTTCCGGTCACGACGGAGTAAGTTCCTCCTACTTGATAATAATTCCTATCCATGATACTGTAAGGTGTCGTATCGGTCCTGCCCGAGGAGGTGGTATCCTCGGCCTGAATTCCGATCCTTAAATGCCGGAGGTGGTCTCCCCATGGTGATGCCCACGCTCGACCACGGCGTCCTCGCCGAGGAGAACAAGAAGAACCGCGCACAGCTGATCGAGATGCTCAAGAAGGGCTACTGGATGGAGATCGAGACGGTGATGAGCTACATCACCAATTCGGTCAACCCTGACGGCGTACGGGCCCAGGAGATCGTCGAGTCGCTCGAAGAGGACATCCAGGAGGAGCTGGGCCACGCCCAGCAGTTCGCGCACCGGATCAAGGAGCTGTGGGGGGTCGTGCCGGGCTCGCTCGAGTTCGAGGCCGAGCAGGACTACCTGCAGCCGCCCGAGCACCAGACCGACATCGTCCACGTCATCAAGGGCGTGATCGAGGCGGAGAAGGGCGCGATCGACTTCTACAACCAGATCATCGACTTCTGCGACGACTTCGACCTGGTCACGCAGGACATGGTGATCAACATCCTGCGGGACGAGGAGGGCCACCTGAGGCTCTTCGAGGGATTCCTGCGCGAGTTCGAGGTGGAGGGCCTGGCGTAACGCGGAGGAAGGCATCGGTCGTCCCGTGAGGAACCCGGCCGTCGGGGCCCGAGTCGCGGCCGCGCCGAGCAGGGCATCGACCGGTTGGATGATCGCGACCGGCACGGCCGTGCTGGCCGTCGCGACCGCGGGCATGCTGGCGGGGATCGAGCCCTTCGCGACCTGGTACTACCCCTTCGCGTGGTACTCGACCCTGCTCGTCGCGGAAGCGGCCGTCGCCAGGCGCGGCGGCCGC
>DATEDS010000258.1:0-2361 GCA_035281565.1 Gemmatimonadota bacterium | reverse complement strand
CTTCACCCGCCCGCCCTCCTTCGGCTCCACCAGGTAGCGCACCGTCGCCTCGACCCACGTGTTGGCGCTGGGGCGGAAGAAGACGGCCGGCTCCTCGCGCACCTCGAGCTCGTCGACGGGAGTCCGGGCGAGGACTTCGCGGAACGTCCGCACGCGCTCCCGCATCGTCTCCCCGACCTCCTTGTCCGCGACCTCCTTCAGTGTCTGCGCCACGAATGCGAGATCGCTCTCGTACGCGACCTCGAAGGTCAGCTCGTTCCAGATGTAGGGGAACAGGGGCCAGGAGTAGCTGAATACCGGCTCGCTGAGGACGAGCGAGTTCGGGAATTTGATCACCCGTCCGCTGGGGTGGTCGGTCGAGAGGTACTCGCCGCCGAACTCCCACAGCGTCGTGTCGAGATATCCCACGTCGATGACGTCCCCCGTCGCCTCGCCGATCCGGATCCGGTCGCCCACCCGGTACGGCGTGCGGACCAGGATGTACAGCCAGCCGATGAAGCTGAGGATCGGGGTCTGAAGCGCGAAGCCGAGGATCAGCGACAGGATGCCGAGGGACACGAGCGCGGTGTACCAGCTCGCCGACAGGATGGAGGCGACCACGAAGAGGACGACGAGCGCGGCGCCGGCGCGCACCACGCGCCGCAGCGTGTACTCCGTGACCCGGCTCTCGAGCCGGCTGAGCACGAAGACGTCCACGGCCTTGACCAAGGTCAGGATCGAGACGACCGCCATCCCGCCCAGCGTCAGGCGTCGGAGGAACGCGTCGATCCGGGGGGCGAGCGGAAAGACTTCGAACCGCAGGAGGTAGAAGACCACCGCGAGGCCGCCGAGAACGAGCAGGTACGTCGCCACCCACGCGAGCTGGAGCGGACGTACCGGCCCCTTCGGCTTCTCCGTCGCCGTGATCTTCTGGAGCGCGACGCGGACGTCTTCGCGCTGCTCGACGTCCTTCACCGATTCCCCGCCCGGTTCCCCCATGCATCGATAGTGGCCGGCCGGTCGGCGGCCGGCAACCCGGGTCGACCGGTTACAGGAAACGCCGAGGACGGGAACGGACCAACGAAAAGCGCCCCGCCGGCCGCGGCCGACGAGGCGCTTGGTCTTCGTTGCGGGTCGTGGTCTAGAGTTTCAGGACGTTGGAGGCCTGGGGACCCTTCTGGCCGTTCAGAACTTCGAACTCCACCACCTGTCCTTCGGCCAGCGTCTTGAAACCATCGGATTGGATGGCGGTGAAATGGACGAAGACATCCTCACCGTCCTCCCGCTGGATGAACCCGTATCCTTTGGCGTCGTTGAACCACTTCACCTTTCCCGTGGGCATCGGGGTGCGATTCCTCCCTGTCGAGGTGATTGGGGCTGAGGGGTGTTTGGCGAGTGTACCGGACCCCGTGGGGGCGGTCAAGGCCCGGCCCAGACGATGGGGAGCTCCCGGACGCGGGCGAAGCGGCGGCGGCTGGAGTACGTCGGACGCGCCTCCACGACCACGCTGCGGGCCCTCTCTTCCCACCCCGGAGGGCCGGCCTTCGTCCAGTCCCCGTCGTCCCAGGCCAGGCTCCCCCGACCGGCGCGTTCGAGTCCCGCGTCGGCGGTGGCGAGCGTGTCGCCGTGGACGTCCAGGAAGGCGATCGTGACCGTCGCCGCCTCCGTCAGGAAGAGATCCATCGACCACTCGACGGGTCCGCCTTCCACCCCGGGGGCGCGCCGGACCTCGAGCGGCTCCGACGAGGGATGGAAGTCGGTCCCCACGAAGAAGTACTGCGCGCCTTCGCGCTCGGCGACGAAGACCTGACCGAACCGCTTCCAGATCGCGATCCCGCGCGGCTCCTCGAGCGCGCTCTCGACCGGGCCCGGCCCCGAGAAGGAGTCCAGCGGCCGGAGCATGGAGTCCAGCTTCCAGATGCGGCCGCCGGCCGGGTCGCTGACGTAGACGTTGCCGAAATAATCGATCTCCACGTAGAAGAAGCGCCCCGCCTCGCCCGGCAGTTCGGCGGCGTCGATGGCGGCGATCACGCGGCCGCGGGTGTCGTAGGCCCTGAGCCTGCCGCCGTCCCGGTCGACGAGATAGAGACGGGTGTCGTTCGGCTGGAGCCACGGGTCGAGCGAGTCCATGACCGCGAGCCCCAGCGGCGCCTCGACGTCCGCGGGAAGGGGCCACCTGTCCCCGGTCGCGAGCGGAGGCGGCAGGAGCTCCGTGCCGGCCCCGGCCGCCTCGTCGGGGAAGCGCAGGACCGCATCCGCCTCGCGGTCGCTGACCCACACGTCGCCCCTGGTGTCCGCCTCGACGTCGAAGGGCTGCCGGGCGTCCCAGCTCCCGACCCACGTCAGGGCGCGCGCGGCCGGGTCCCAGCGGAGCCTCACCAC
>DATEDS010000257.1:0-23773 GCA_035281565.1 Gemmatimonadota bacterium | reverse complement strand
GCACATGGCGAGGACGATCGTGTCGCCCTGCCGCCGGATCGGGAACACCTGGTAGCGCCGGGCGATCTCGCGCGGGATCACCTTGAGCACGGTGGGATCGGTCTCGGAGGTGGCGAGGTCTATCCCACGGACCCCATGCTGCCGTTCGAGGACCTCGCGGATCGTCCGCGGCTCGACGAATCCGAGCTCGATCAGGTTGTATCCGAGGCGGTGGCCGTTGGTCCGTTGACGGGCCAGGGCCTTCGAGATCTGATCGGCGGTGATGTGGCCATCGCGAAGGAGGATCGCGGTCATGGTGGGATGGCTGCGGATCGGCCCGTGGGAGGCGGGGGCCCCCTCGTCTGACCGTCCGGTTGGGGTCGCCGGTGTGGATACGGTGCGAATCATCGTCGGCCTTCCCAAGCGGTCTATCGTCGTCGCACGGGTTCGACGGCATCCGCCGGGCGCGCCTCTCCGAGGCGGGTCGCGTTTTGCAACACGCGCAGCTTCGCCGGTCCGATCCCCGGGGTCTCCAGGACGTCCGGCCAGGCCCGAAATCCGCGCCGTCGTTGGCGCTCCTCGAGGATGTTTTTAGCAAGTTCCGGACCGATTCCGTGCAGTCGCTCCAGGAAGACCGCGTCCACGGCGTTCAGGTCGGGCGGTCCGGACCCGGCGGCGCTCGCCGGACGGTCGGCTCCGGCACCTCCGTCCGGCCACCCCAGCCACGGCCGGATCTTCGCCAACGTGACCGGGCCGATGCCGCGCACCTCGAGCAGGTCCTCGGGCGAGCGGAAGGCGCCTCGAGCGGCCCGATGCTCGAGGATCGCCTCCGCCGTCCGCGGCCCGATCCCGGGCAGCCGGTCCCACGCCGCACGGTCGGCGGTATTCGGATCGATCTTCGTCGGGGCCCCGGTGGCGAGCTCCCGTTCGCGCCGGGCCGCCAGGCCCGCGGCATAGAGAGCCGGCCGGGGGTCGCCGGGTGGGAGGATCCCGGCCAGCGCCTCCGGGGTCGGCAGCGGCGGATGGAGCCGCCGCTCGCACCACTCCACCAGACCCTCCGGCCAGCCGATCCAGCCGGCCACGATCCCGAACAGCCAGGCCGCGGCGACGCCGGCCAGGAGCTGCCGCTCGGACGGCGTCAGCCGGCCCTCCAGCCACGTCATCAGGCCGACGGTCGGGGCCATGCAGGAGACGACCAGGCTCAAGACACGGGCCAAACGGCGGCCGCCCGATCGAGCGATCCACTCCCCGGTTGGCGCCCCGGCTCCCCTCTTTTCAGGTTGGAGACGTGGCACGGGATCGAGTGGTCGTCATCGGCGCCGGATTCGGCGGTCTCGCCTGCGCCCGCCGGCTGGCCGGAGGCCCGGTCGACGTGGTGCTCGTCGACCGTCACAACTACCACCTGTTCACGCCCCTCCTCTACCAGGTCGCGAGCGCGCTCCTGAACCCGAGCGAGGTCGCCATCCCGGTGCGATCGATCCTCGGCCGAAGCGGGGTGCGGTTCCGGATGGCGGACGTGACCGGGATCGATCCCGGGCGGCGGACCGTGCTGACCCAGGACGGTCCGATCGCCTACGACTGGCTGGTCATCGGCGTGGGAAGCCAGACCGCCTACTTCGGCAAGGACGGGGTGCGCCGGAGCTCTTTCGGCGTCAAGGTGCTCCCCGACGCCCTGGCCCTCCGGAACCGGATCCTGGGACAGCTCGAGGCCGCCTCGCGGACGGGCGATCCCCTGGCCCGGCGGCGCGCGCTGAGCTTCGTCGTCGTGGGCGGAGGGCCGACCGGGGTCGAGTACGCGGGAGCGCTGGCCGAGCTCTTCCGGCTGGTCGTGGGGCGTGACTTCCCCGACCTGGCCCCCGACGAGCTGGAGGTGATCCTGGTCGAGATGGGGGATCGGCTGCTCGCCGAGTTCCCGCCCGCGCTCGGCGAGTACGCCAGGCGCCGTCTCGAGCGGCTGGGGGTGAACGTGCAGACCGGGACGGCGGTGGAGGAATATCACGACGGTGGCCGCGTTCTCCTGCGGGGAGGAGGGGCCATCGAGACCGATACTCTCATCTGGGCGGCGGGGGTGCGCCCGACACGGCTCGCCGAGACGGTTCCCTTCGCACGCGCCCGATCGGGCCGGCTCGAGATCGACGAGTTCCTGAGGGTGGCGGGCGAGAAGCGGGTCTTCGCGATCGGGGACGTCGCCCAGGTCGAGCAGGACGGCCGGCCGCTACCGCAAATGGCTCCGCCGGCGATGCAGGCCGGCCGTCAGGTCGCCGACAACATCCTCCGCGCCCTGCGCGGAGAGGCCATGGTCCCCTTCCGGTACCGGGACAAGGGCATCATGGCGGTGATCGGCAGGAACGCCGGCGTAGCCAGGATCGGCGGCCTCGAGCTGAAGGGGTTCGTCGGGTGGGCCGGGTGGCTCCTCGTCCACCTCTACTACCTGATCGGTTTCCGCAACCGAGTCGCGGTGCTCGCCCGGTGGGCATGGTACTACCTGTTGTACGACCGGCCGATCCGGATCATCACCCGCGCCCGTGTCCCGGACGGGGTTACTCCACTCCCCCCTGACGACGTATGACCTCGAGGAGGACATCACCCACGATCTGAAGCGTGCGGGCCGACAGCTTGTCGGGCGTGTCCTCGAGAGTGTGCCAGAACGGATAGTCGAAGTCGATGATGTCGATCGTGCGGATGCCGGCTTGGTTCAGCAGGATGTGGTCGTCGGTGACCGGTCGCCCGACGCGGTCGGAGAAGACGTCCCCGTACCCCAGATCGGCGGCCGCCTCCCACACCCGGCTCACGACCTCCGGGGCGAGCTGGACGCTGTTCGCCTCCTGCGGGAATTCCGCCCCGTCCTCCCCCACCAGGTCGACCAGGATCCCGAACAGCGGCCGGTACGTCGCGCCCTCGTTCGCCGCGAACTGCCGCGCCCCGAGGAGCATGTCGGGGATGAAGGTGGCGAACGTGACCGGGTCGTGGCCCCAGTCCTCCCCGTCGGTCAGCAGGAGATCCACGCCGATGGCCGGGCTCTCGGTGGCGAGGACGTCGGCCAGGGCGAGGATCACGGCCGCGCTCGATCCGCCGTCGTTGGCCCCTGGAATCGGGCGATTGCGGTTCGCGGGGTCGGCTTCCATCTCGGCCACCGGTCGCGTGTCCCAGTGGCCGGTGACCAGGATTCGCTGGGCCGCCTGGGGATTGAACTGCGCCCACACGTTGGTGAGGTGGAGTGTGTCTCCGGCCTGGGTCACGTGCATGAACGGTCGCTGCTCGACGATGTCCGCCCGCTCGCGCAGATAGTCGGTCATCCAGGCGAGCGCCTCGGCGTGAGCATCGGTCCCCGGCACACGCGGCCCGAAGCTGACCAGTCGCCGGACGAGGCTGTCCGCCAGCTCGCCGCTGAAGCGGGCCCCGGCGGGCGACACGGGACCCTTCCCGTCGCCCCCGCAGGCGAGGAGGAGCGCCACCGCGGCCGGCGCCATCGACCCAACCGGTCTCGCGCGTCGGATCAGGCTTCCGAGCATCCGCCCAAAATAGGTTCTGACCGGCCCGAAGCCAGCCAGTCCAAGAGGGACGATCCTGGGCGGCCTAGAACAGGAAGTCCAGGAAGGCTTCCATCCCGATCGTCGTGTTCCGGATGTCTCTCTTCACGTCGTTCCGGGACTGGTAGTTGATCGCGAAACCCGACACCACGCGGCCAAACTCGTAGGCCACGGACGGCCGCACCTCGGTGGTCACCGTCTTCAGGTTCAGGACCGGCGCTTCGGACTGCGGGGTCGTGGTCTCGTCCAGCCGGTGGCGTCGCGCCACGGTCAGCGAGGTCAGGAGCGGCTGCTTGAGCTTCACCCCCCACAGGGTCGGGAACGGGATGTAGAGCGTGGTGCCCGGCTTGATGTTGTAGTTCAGATTGAGCAGATAGTCGATGGCGTTCTCCTCGCGACGGCTGTCCACGACGCCGCCCCGGACCTGAGTCGTGAAAAGCTGGCTGCTCGTCGCGCGGACATCGGTCGATAGGCCGTTTCGCAGGGTGAACCCCAACGACAGGATCGGATCCCACAGGCGGCGGTCGATGTCGCTCAGGAGCTGGTCGTTGGAGATGTTGTCGTTCGTGCGGCGCTCATAGCCCGAGGTGATCGAGGTGCTCGCTACCCAGGCGTTCAGGAATTCCGGGAGCTGCATGTTCCGCCATTGCAGGTCCAGACTCGGCCAGATCCGCATGGAGGTCTGGTTGACGCCCTCGAGGTAGCGGCGGGTATCGTCGGTCTCACGGTACGAGCCGCGAAGGATCATTCCCGTCAGCGGCTCGATCCCGGTCGACAGCCCCCATTCGTCGAGCCGGCCGAAGTTCTGAGGCCGGCTGTCGTTCTCCTCGTCCAGGTCGCCGAAGCCCCAGCCGAAGCCGAACGTGGGATCGTCCTCCTCCTGGACGTAGAACACCCTTTCGTTGCGGCGGGCGTCGTAGCGGACGGGCTCGAAGAAACGCTGCCACCAGCTCGTCCCGGCCGACGACACGACGCCCCCCCGGGGCTGGGTTCCTTCGGATCCCAGGAGCCTGACCAGCTCGGGCAGGCCGACCTGGATGCTGAAAGCATGGCTGGCCGTGACACCGAAGTCGCGCAGATCCAGGCTGTCCAGGCTGCGGCTCGCCTCCCGGGTGTGATTCCGGGAGAAGTCGCTCGTGTACGTGTAGCGGGGGACGAGCCAGCTCGCGAGCGGCGGCGTCCAGTCGAAGCTGAAGTTCTGCGACCGCAGCACCTCGGTGCCCCAAGTCGGACGCCGATTCACCGTCTCCGGGAACACGAAGTCTCGCGTGTTGTCGTAGCCGACCCGGGCCCGCATCGAGTTGAAAGGCTGGAACTCGACACCGGCACGGCTGACCAGATTGCGTGTCGTGTCGGCGGTGAAGTCCGACCCGCCCGCGAACAGCTTCGCCTCCGAGCGTTCCTCGAAATGGGTGTTGGCGCTCAACGACACGCTGGCGGGAGCCAGGTTCAGGTCCGCCGACGCCAGCCGCCGGACCATCTCGCCGTCCTTGAGGAAGGACGGCAGCGGCAGTCGCGCCAGCCATTCGAGCGGCAACGGCAGCGCGCGTCTCCGAAATCCGCTGCGGTAGCCCAGGTAGGCCTCCCACTGGCCTCGGTCGGTGTCGAGATCCACGGAGCCGAACTCGTCGTTCCGATAGGTCATCCGCAGCTCGAGACGGTCCAGCGTGGCTCCGATCAGGGGGTTCAGCGACTGGCGCGTCCGGAAGGCCCGCAGCGTGAGCAGATCGGATTGGTTCGTGCGCTGGATGCTGTCGCGCTCCGCGTCGCCGGTGACCAGGATGTCCGACGCCACCCGGTAGAGCGGGACATGGGTCGTGCCGAAGTGATTCCAGGTGAGCGGCAGGGAGACGCCCCACGACTCCGGCAGGAGCTGGTCGAGACGGATCGTGGCGTTCACGTCCAGGTCGCCGCTGTCGAGGTTGTTGCGGACGGCGTTCAGGTTCCGGTACCGGCCGCTCCGGCTCTCGAAGGTGACATCGACCTGTGCCAGATCGGCGAGACGGGCCTGCGCGTTGACGTAGCCCGCCACGCCACCCTGGCGGAGCGGGGAGGTGAGCCGCCATTCGTCGATCCAGAAGGAGCCCGTCACCGACCCGCCGGTCGTGTTCTCGACGCCGATCGTGAGCTGCCCCACCTCGGTGATGGTGGGCGGGGGCGAGTCGGTCGTCGCCATCCGCACCCGGTACCGGCCGTCCTCCGAGACCTTGATCCCGGTATCGGCCCCGCCCTGCGCGAGGCTGTCCAGGAGCAGGCGCTTGAGCTCCGTGAAGACCGCGAAGTCGATCACGTGTTCTTCCCACTCCCTGTCCCGGAGCGGGGCGGTGTATTCGTAGACGTTCAGTGTGTCGATGCCGAACGAGACCAGGAAGTTGGGCTGGGCGGCCCCTGCCTCGCCCCGGCCCTGCACCCAGAGGCGCATGGTCTCGTAATCGATGTACGATTCGCGGTCGAAGAGGGGACGGAAGATCGTTCCCGTGGCCCCGTCCGGAAGGTCCCGGTAGCTCAGCTCCAGCGACTGCTCGCGAACGAGGTTGTCCACGCCCGCGATCTCGTCGGCACGGTCCTGCTCGGCGAAGACGCCGGGAGGACTCTGGTAGTCGGGATTCTCGAGGTCGTTGATCGCCGTGACTTGCAGGCTGTCGGTCTCCTGCCCCGCCAGCGGCGTCCCGTCCGCGGCCACGATCCCGCGTTTCAGGAACGTCGACCCGACGATCTCCAGATCCACGATCTGGAACTCGGCGACCCTCTCGGCGCCGGTGAACGTGAGTCGCAGGACCCGCACGTTCCGGAGGTCCGGTGCCCCGACGACCTGATCGGGCGTCACGAGCGGAAGCCGGATCCGGCGGAACCCCGTCGTGGTCTGGCTGCCCGGGACGACGAACCGCTCGTCGTCGAGGTCGACCACCCAGCGCAGCAGGTCCTCCTGGCGGTCCAGGAGCTGGTTGAGGTTGTGGTCCTCGGTGTCCAGGACGCTGTTGTTCTCGGTGCCGTTGGGGTTGATCGGGAACGAGCCCGGCCCGAACGTTTCGTCGAAGTCGTCGTTGCCGTCATCTCCCGGCACGTTCAGCGCATCCTGCCCGCGTACGTTATCGAGCCCGACGTCCTCGTTGATGTCCAGGTTGTTGTCGCGCGTATCCGGATTGGATTCCTCGGTGTCGAGCTGACCGAGCCCGACCGGCGCCCGGTTCACGTCGAGACGGATCGCGTCCTCGTCCACCGTCCCCAGGTCGATGATCATCTCGCCCTGACCTCCGCGGAGGAAGAACTCGATGAACTCCTGCCGGGTCAGATCCTCGCCGGTCGGCGAGAGAACGGTGGCGATCGAACGCCAGGAGGCCAGGCGTTCGGCCGGGGTCTCGCCACGCGGCTCGAAGAGCACGAAGAACTGGTTGTCGCCGACGTCGATGCCGCGTGGATCGCGACCCGTCACCTGCTCGCGGGGGATGAAGAACGTGTACCACCGCGCGTCGGCGATCCCGGTCAGCCCGAGGCCGGTCTGGGTCGGGACCGACGACGACCTCCAGGCCCGGAAGAAGAGTCCCACCCGCTTGGCGATCTCGATGTTCTCGAAGTCGTGCAGGAAAACCTGGCCGTCGGTGTTCGGGTCGGGCTGGCTGAAGGCCATCTCTCCGCGCAGCGAGAACAGCGACGGCGTGTCCCCCGTCGCCCCCGGCAGGCCGTCGAGCCAGCGATCCATGAACGTCATCGGCCGGGTCCACGACCCGTCCAGCTCGGCGATCATGGTCTGGGTCGGCTCGGCCCCCAGGATGGGGCGGTTGGCCAGGCTCTCCTTGCGCTGGAGCATGAGGGTGCCGTTCACCAGCGCGCCCTGGGCCAGCCGGTAGCTGCCGGCGGCGCCGTACAGGCTGGTCGGGGCCAGGTTGAACAACGGCGCCACCTCGAACGTGATCGTCAGCCGGTCGGCGGGGTGGCGCTCCGCGAGCCCGGCCGGATCGGTCAGGACGAGGCGTCCCAGCTCGTAGACGATCTGGTAGTCCTCGCCGCGGGTCAGCGTCTCTCCGCCGATCGAGATCCGCTCCGAGCCCTCGATGAGGTTCGACGAGCCGAGCTCGATCTCGCCGGTCAGCCCTCCCCGCGACAGATACTGGGCCTCGATGAAGTACACCTGGTCGTCCAGAGCGGTGCGGTTCGGGTCGCTGTTGAAGTACATCTGCCGGTTGGGCCGCTCGATCGGTATGGGCGCCCCGCTCTCGTCGGTCGGCTGGAAGAACGGCCGCACATCGGGGAGCACCAGGAAGTCGGGGCCCTCGAACGGATCCCGGAGGATGCGCGGCAGCTGGACCCGGCCGTTGGGATCGGTGACCCCGAAGATCTGGGAGTACTTCCGCGACTCGCCCGCGATCGTCTCGAAGGTCTGCCGCAGATCCTGGTTCCCCCGATACACGGTCAGCTCCAGCGACCCGAGCTGGATGTTAGGCTCGCGCAGCGAGTAGACGTTGCGGAGCGTGTAGTCCCAGGTGAAGTCCAGCGTGTCGGGGTTGATCGGCTTGATCAGCTTCAGGGTCTGCTCCGCGGCATCCTGGGGAGTGCCGACGGCAGTCCCCCCCACCGTCACGTACGAGACCCCCAGGATCTCGCTGTCGTTGAGCTGCCGCTTCATCTGGAGCACGATGCCGTCGGTGAGGACGTAGTCCTGCCCTTCCACGAGCAGGTCGAAGAAGCCCTGCGCGGCCTGCTCCGGGAACGCGCCCGGATCGGTGGGATTCACGAGGACCCGCCCCGGCTTGGAGTTCTTCTCCCGATTGTTGGAGAAGTTGCCGTCGTCCAGCCAGACGTTGATGGTGCCGGCGACCGGCTGCGAAGGCGGGTCCCGGAGCGTGGTTCCGGGATTCGGGTAGACGAGCCGCCCCGGGGTGAGCGAATCGGGGTGGAACAGCAGGAAGAACCGGTCGCGCTGGAACTGGGTGTCCTTGATGTCGAGCGTCACCTCGCTCAGGACGCCCTCGCCGCTCGGCGCGATCGACAGCGTGCGGGTCGTGCTCTCCCCTTCCTTCCGGGTCCCCAGGACGCGCATGTCCAGCGGCCCGAGCTGGCCCACGGCCTGGGCGCCGAACGTGCCCGTCCCCACCGAGCCCCCGAGGAAGCGGGACGGCGGGAGGGCCACCGAGATGTCACCAACCTGGACCTTCTGGAGAAACTCGTCCTCGGTGCCCGTGTAGGACGCGGTGATGAGCTGCTTCGATTCGAGCTCGCGCTGGGAATTGAAGTCCACGGCCACGTCGAGCTTGGTCCCGACCGTGCCGAGGATCCTCAGATCGAGGGTCTGATCCAGGTCCAGATCGAAGTTCCCGGACGTCCGGCGCAGGAGCTCGGTCCTGAGGTCGGGATCCTGCCTCGAGCGCGCCCCCAGCGCGCCCAGATGCAGCTTCCCCTGGACGTCGAACTCCGACCCCTCGCCGAACACGCGGGCCAGGGGTTCGGGCACCCGGAGCGGGTTCTCGAGGTCGGGGATGAGCCCCTGCTCGTCGGTGTCGCGCCCCGCCAGCCTGTCGGCCAGGACCTGCCGCCATATCCGGGCCTGACGGCGGGCCCGCTGGCTCTCGGTCCAGGCGAGGATGTCGAGGCCCGACACGACCGGCAGGCCCTCGGGTGCGGTGACGGGTGGTGGCCTGTCGGGGACGACTGCGTCCAGCCACGGATCGAAGATCAACAGGGTGTCCGGCGGCAGCCCCTCGATCAGGCCCGGCGCGAGGCTACCGCGCCATTCCAGACCCGGCGACCGGGGGCCGGCCTGCTGGCCGAGCGCGGCCGGGGCGGCCAGCGCGAGGGCCGTCAAGGCTCCAACCCACGCGAGGCGGGAGGGGTGCCGAGGAGCCGTGGGCCTCCCCAGGGGTATCAGGAGGCGCGGCCCGGCGTGTGTCCGCGGGGGATGTCGAATGTTAGCTTGGCCTCGGTCCGGGCCGCCCGCCGCGGCCGTAAACGCCGCTCTGCGTGGAAGTTGGAAGGTATCCGGGCACGCCTTGGAATATAGGGTGACCCCCCCTTCGGTCAACCGAGCGAAAAGGTCCCTCGATGCACCGAACCCAGGAGCTCCTGAGCGCCCGAATCCTCTCCCTGTACGCCCTCCGGGAGCACGCCGGGCCGTTCGCCTTCGCGCTCGTCGTATTCACGTTCATCATGCTCATGAACCAGGTCGCCCGTCAGTTCCAGAACCTGGCGGGCAAGGGGCTGGGGGCGGAGGTGATCGTCCAGATCTTCGCCCTGTCCATCCCGCTCACCGTGGCCGTCACCATACCGATGGCCGTCCTCGTCGCGACGATGGCCGCGTTCGGGCGTCTGTCGGGGGACAACGAGATCACCGCCATGCGGGCCAACGGGATCGGGCTGCACCAGATCATCGCGCCCACCCTCGTCGCCGCCGTCGGGGTCGCCACCCTCGCGGTCTGGTTCAACGACACCATCCTGCCCGAGAGCAACCACCACCTGAGCCAGCTCATGCAGGACATCCAGCGCACGAAGCCGACCGTCGTGCTGGAGGAAAAACGGTTCAACGACCCGACCGGTTTGGGGGAGTTCTGGATCGAGCCCCAGCGGCTGAACCGTGAGACCGACATGATGTACGGCCTGAGAATCTTCGATATGTCCGATCTGCAGAACCAGCGGACGATCCTCGCCGACAGCGGCCGCATGGACTATACGCCCAACCAGGAGGACGCCGTCCTGACCCTCTGGCACGGGACGATCCACCAGCGTGACATCTCGACCCCCGGCGAGTACGAGATCCTCGACTTCCAGAACCAGCAGCTCCTCCTGCGCGGCGTCGGCAGCACCCTCGAGCGGAACCAGGAGGTCTCGGCGATGCGGAGCGACCGCGAGATGGATCTGGGGACGCTGCTCGCCAATGTCAGGAACGAGGAAGAGCGAATCGACAAGGCACGCCTGGAGCTGCGGCGGAATGTGGCCGACCATCTCTCGATCCTGCTCGGCGACTCCCTCTCCGACCTCGCGCCCGACAGCCTGCGCGGGGCCACGCTCGGGCCCAGCGAACCCATCGAGCAGGAGCGGTACCGGAGGAGCCTGGTCGAGCGCCTCAGCCAGGCCATCGACTACTCGCAGCGGCAACGAAACAAGTTCCTGGTCGAGTACCACAAAAAGTTCGCGATCCCCGTCGCCTGCATCGTGTTCGTCCTGATCGGCGCGCCGGTAGGGGTTCGCTCCAGGCGCGGCGGTTTCGGCTTCGCGATGGGCGTCAGCACGCTCGTCTTCGTGTTCTACTACCTCTTCCTGACCGGCGGCGAGGACCTCGCCGACCGGCGCCTGCTGCCGGCCTGGCTCTCCATGTGGATGGCAAACTTCGTGTTCCTGGTGATCGGGCTGGTCTTGCTCAGGGCGACGACGAAGGAGACCGGCGGGCGTCGCTGGAAGGTCTTCCGTCGGCTGCCCTGGCGGCGGGTCGACGAACCGACGCCTCTCGAGGCCAGCCTCGAGGGACGCGGCCAGCGGGTCGGCGTCGGCGGCTGAACGTGCGACGGCTGGACCGTTACGTGATGGGCGAGTTCATCCGCATGCTCATCCTGTCGCTCATCTCGCTGACCGCCATCTTCGTCCTCGTCCATCTCATGGATCACATCGACCTGTATCTGGACGAAGGCGCGCCCTGGCCGGCGATCGGCAAGTACTACCTCTACCAGACGCCGTACAACCTTCTCCTCACGATGCCGATGGCCATGCTGGTCGCGACCATCCTCGCGCTGGGGGAGCTCGGGAGGCACGGGGAGCTGACCGCGATGAAGGCGAGCGGTATCAGCCTGTACCGGGTGGTCGCGCCGATTCTCGCTTTCGCGCTTCTGTTGAGCCTGGGCGTCCTGGCGCTCGGCGAGACCTTCGTCCCGCGGCTCAACGAGCGTGTGAACGACGTCTACGAGGAGGAGATCCGCGGCGAGCCGCCCGGCCGTGAGAACTTCCGCGGCAGCTTCGTCTACCAGAACGACGAGGGGTATACGTACATCGTCCGCGCCCTGTTCGTCGAGGAGGGTGTCGTACCGGATTCCCTGGCTCCGCCGTCGCCGGAGGAGGCAGAGGCGGCCGCCGCCGCCGAGCTGGCCGAACGGCGCCGGGCCGCCGGCCTCGAAGCGGGGACCGCGCCCGACTCGGCGATCGAAGCGCTGGCGGGTCGGGAACGGCGCGATCCCCGGCCGGCCGTCGAGGCGTCGGCCGAGCAGGTCGAGATCCAGCGCCGCTTCCCGGACGGGACCTTCCTCAGGATCAACGCGCCACAGATGGTGTGGGAGTCGGCCTCCGAGACGTGGGTCCTCCGGCGCGGCGAGCTGCGGGTCTTCCCGCAGGGGGAGCAGGAGCGGATGTACGGCTTCTCGCTCCTCCGATCGGCCCGGCTGACGGATCCGCCGGCCGAGCTCCTGGCCGAGGAGAAGGAGCCCGAGGAGATGTCGTACCACGATCTGCGCGCGTACATCGCCAAGCAGGAGCGGCTCGGGGCCGACACGCTGACCGAGCGGGTCGACCTCCAGATGAAGGTGTCCTACCCGTTCGCCAACCTGGTCATCGCGCTCTTCGGCGTGGCCCTGATCGGCTCGGCGACCCATCTCGGCCGGCGGGGGGGCGGGATGGGATTCGGCCTGGCCCTCTTCCTGACCATCGTATTCTGGGGCTTCCTCAGGGTCAGCCAGGGGATCGGCTATGGCGGCGGGCTCCCGCCGGCGGCCGCGGCGTGGCTGGCGAACGGGATCTTCGGGGCGGTGGGGTTGGTGCTCCTGTCCCGGGCGAAGACCTAGGGGCCGGGTCCCCGTGGTTTCCCGCCGGCCTTCGAAGCCATCGAGGCGAGCCGGCTTTCGATACCGGCGCACAGGAGGTGCCCCAGAAACAGGTGGACCTCCTGGATGCGCGCCGGATCCGCGTGGGGGACCACGATCGTGACGTCGCATCGCTCGGCGAGCCGGGTTCCCCGGGCGCCGGTGAGTCCGTAGGTCGCGAGCCCGCCGGCCCGGGCGGTTTCCAGGGCCCTCAGGACGTTCGATGAGGTCCCCCCGGTCGACAGCGCGACCAGCACGTCGCCCGGGCGCCCGAGCGCCTCGACCTGGCGGGCGAAGACGTCCTCGAAACCGTAGTCGTTGGCGCACGCGGTCAGGAACGAGGAGTCGGTCGTGAGCGCGATGGCCGCGTAAGGATCCCGGTCCTGGGCGAAGCGACCCAGGAGCTCGGTCGCCAGGTGCTGGCACTGGGCGGCCGAGCCGCCGTTTCCGGCGAAGAGGAGCTTCCCCCCGGCCCTCAGGGCTTCGACGGAGCCGTCGATCATCCGATGGAGCGGGCCCCGGGCCGCCGAAGCCACCCGGTCGAGCAGGTCGCTTAGCTCGGCGGACGCCCGCCCGAGTGCGGCCTCCGGTCGGAGCGGGTCAGGATCGGGCACGCGGACCCGTGCGGTTGGGCGGCCGTGCGGCCTGCGCGGCCGCCCGAAGGAGCGCGACCGTCGAGCCGTCGGCGGCGGGGTGCTCGTAGAGGTCCCGCCCGGCATCGATCTCCGGATCCAACCGCTGCCACCCGGCCGCGAACTCCGCCCACGGGCCGTCCGGCCGCTCCATCGCCGCGGGCGCGAGGGCGAGGGGGACGAGCCGCGGCCACGCCGCGGCCCCGGGACCGGTCGCCGCGGCTTCCGCCGGAAGGAGGTTCCACGGGCCGCCATCCCCGTATGTGCGCCCGAGCGCCGCGAACGCCGCGGCCAGCCGCTCCGGGGGGAGCGAGGCCAGGGTCTCGTGAGCGGCGGCGATCAAGCCATCCGCCGCCAGCAGGGCCCGCGCCGAGCCCGACGCACCGGACCCCGGAGCACGGCCCTCACTCGCCCCATCCAGGCACCGGATCGCCGCGACGTGGGCCGCGGCGAGCGCCGAGACCGAGATCCCCCACGCGACGGACTCGGAGTCCGACCATCCCGCTCGACGGACGGCCCCGGCGGCGATCGCGCCAACCCAGGCCGATCCCGCTTCCAGGGCGTCCGCCATCTCGGCGGCGAGCGGCGCCGCGATCGTGTAGCTGGCGAGCCAATCAGCCAGGATTCCGGCGAACCGCTCAACCGCGTCCGGATGGGCGGACCGGTCGGTCGCCACGCGCCCCGAGGGGCCCGGGTCGGGACCCGGGCTCATCCCTCGACCAGCCCGGCGACGATCTGGGGCGCCCGGTCGAGGGCCTCGTCGATCCGCTCGACGTCCTTCCCGCCCGCCTGCGCCATGTGCTTCTTCCCGCCGCCCCCGCCGCCGATCAGGGACGCGAGCTCGCGGATGACCGCGGGCGCGTCCAGGGTACCCTGCTGGATCAGGTCGTCGGTGACGACCGCGAGCAGGTTCGCCTTCCCGTTCAGCTCGGCCCCCACCACCCCCACGCCGGAACGGATCCGGCTCCGGAGGGCGTCGCCGATGGCACGCAGATCGTCCATGGAGGCGGGTTCGGCCCGGAGCGTCACGACCTCGACCCCGTTCACGTTGGTGGTGGTGCCGAGGTCCCCGGCGCCACCGGCCCCCGTCCTCCGTCGCGCCTGTTCGAGGCCGCGCTCGGCCAGCCGCTTCTCCTCGATCAACCGCTCCACCCGGGACGGTACCTCGTCGGGCGAGACCCTGAGCCGCTCGGCGACCTCGGCGAGCAGGGACTCGCGGCGGCGGAACTCCTCGACCGCGCACGGGCCGGTCACGACCTCGATCCGACGCACGCCACCCGCGGCGCTCGACTCGGACAGGATCCGGATGACGCCGATCTGCCCCGTCCGCTCGACGTGGCAGCCGCCGCAGAGCTCGATCGACCGGTCGCCGCCGATCGAGACCACGCGCACGCGGTCGCCGTATTTCTCGCCGAACAGCGCCATCGCGCCCTTCGCCCGCGCCTCGTCGAACGACACGATCTCCTTGGTCACCGGGAGGTCCTCCAGGACCCAGCGGTTGGCCTCGTCCTCGATCGCGCCGATCTCGAGCGGATCGAGAGGGCGCGGGTGAGAGAAGTCGAACCGCATCCGGTCGGGCGCCACCAGCGATCCGGCCTGGCGGACGTGCCCGCCGAGCCGGTTTCGCAGGACCGCGTGGAGAACATGGGTCACCGTGTGGTGCCGCTCGGTCTGGCGGCGCCGGTCGACGTCCACCTCGGCCCGGACCGCGGCGCCCTCGAGGACCCGGTCCGGGTCCCCGTCGGCCAGCCGCGCGACCGGCACGAACGACTCGCCGTGCCGCCCGACGTCGACGACCTCCAGCCGGAACCCGTCACCCGCGATCCAGCCCGTATCGGCGACCTGCCCGCCCCCCGTCGCGTAGAACGGGTTCCTGCGGAGGACCAGGCGGAACGTGTCGCCCGAGCGGACCAGGCGTTCGATGACCGTGTCCACGGCCAGCTCGTCGTACCCGACGAACGTGGTGGCCGGCGCGTCGGCCGGATCGTCCAGGCCGAGCTCGCCGAAAGCGAAGCCGGCGGCGTGGTCGAACCCGCTCGCCGCCCGCGCCCGCTCGCGCTGCTCTTCCATGCGGGACTCGTAACCCGCCTGGTCGATCGTGTGGCCGCGCTCCCGGGCGATCAGGTCGGTCAGGTCGGGCGGGAAGCCGTAGGTGTCGTAGAGGGTGAAGACCTGCTCGCCGGGAACGGCGGCTCCGGACGGGATCTTCTTCAGCTCCTCCTCGAGGATCGCCATTCCCTGGTCGATCGTCTGGAGGAACCGCTGCTCCTCGGCCATGAGGATCGTCCCGATCCGCTCCTCCTGGCCCTCGAGATCCGGATACGCCTCGTGCATCTCGGCGACGATCGAGGGCGCGAGGGCGTGCAGGATCGGCTCACGGACGTCGAGGAGCCAGTAGTGGCGAACGGCGCGCCGGATGATCCGCCGGAGCACGTAACCGCGCCCTTCGTTGGACGGATAGACCCCGTCGCCGATCAGGAACGTGGATGCCCGGCCGTGGTCCGCGAGCACGCGGAACGACACGCCCACCTCGTTGTCGGCCTCGTACTCCCTGTCCGTCTGCTCCGCGATCCGCTCCAGGATCGGTGTGAAGAGGTCGCTGTCGTAGTTCGAGTAGACCCCCTGCACGACGGCCGCCATCCGCTCGAGGCCCATCCCCGTGTCCACCGACGGCTGGGGGAGATTCTTCATGGAGCCGTCGGCCGAGCGCTCGAACTGCATGAAGACCAGGTTCCAGATCTCGAGGTACCGCTCCTCGTTCTCGGCTGGAGTCCCCGCACCGTACTCGGGGCCGAAGTCCCAGAAGATCTCCGAGCACGGTCCGCAGGGACCGCTGTCCCCCATCGCCCAGAAGTTGGTGTCGTCCCCGAGCCGGAGGACCCTCTCGGCGGGGATCCCGGTGACCTCGGGCCACAAGGCGGCCGCGTCGTCGTCGTTCTCGTGGACGGTCGCCCACAGCCGATCGGCGGCGAGCTCCAGGTCCTCGGTCAGGAACTCCCAGGCGTAGGCGATCGCCTCCTGCTTGAAATAGTCGCCGAACGAGAAGTTGCCGAGCATCTCGAAGAACGTGTGGTGTCGCGGCGTGTAGCCCACGTTCTCGAAATCGTTGTGCTTTCCGGAGACGCGGAGACACTTCTGGGACGAGGTCGCGCGGTCGAAGCCGAGCTTTCGCTTGCCGGTGAAGACATCCTTGAACGGCACCATGCCGGCATTCACGAAGAGGAGCGTCGGGTCGTCCTGCGGGACGAGCGGCGCCGAGGCCACCCGCGTGTGACCGTGGGCGACGAAGAAATCGAGGAATCGGTAGCGGATCTCGTGTCCGGTCATTCGAGCACGCGGAGGTTCGAGAGGATGGCCGCCCGCGATTCGGGAGCCGCCCGGCTATCTGATTATCGAATCAAAGGTTAGCGAATATAGCCATGCGCTGGAGACCGCGGGAGGGACGGCCGCGGCGGCCTTACGAACGGCGGCCCGGGTGGAAGGTCGAAGATCCTCCAGAACCGAGGCCTCGCCTCGAGCCCAGCCGCGCGCACTCGGCGTGGCGGAAGCAGCCGATCAGGTGGTCGTTGACGACGCCCGTCGCCTGGAGGAAGGCGTAGACGATCGTCGGCCCGACGAACGTGAAGCCGCGACCCTTGAGGTCCTTGCTGACCGTCTCCGCAAGGGGCGTCTTCGCGGGGATCTGGTCGATCGAGCGCCACCGGTTCCGGACGGGCTGGCCGGCGACGAACTCCCACAGGTAGTCCGCGAAGCTCCCGGCCTCTTCCTGCACGTCCAGAAAGGCGCGCGCGTTCCCGATCGCGCTCTCGATCTTCATGCGGTTCCGGACGATGCCGGAGTCCTTCAGGAGCCGCTCGACGCTGCGGCGGTTGAAGCGGGCCACCTTCTCGGGATCGAACCCGGCGAAGGCCCGGCGGTACCCCTCCCGCTTCCTCAGCATGATCTCCCACGAGAGGCCGGCCTGGGCGCAGTCCAGGAGGAGGTGCTCGAACAGGAGCCGGTCGTCGCGGCACGGCACGCCCCACTCCCGATCGTGATAGGGGATCGAAAGCTCGGTCCTCGCCCATCCGCAGCGGGTCCCGTGACGGCTTGTCGCGCTCATGCGCCCTCTCTTTCGAGGTCGTCCTCGGTGAACCCGTAGACCAGCATGTCCATCGTCGTCCCCTCCTTGGTGACCGCCTTCCTGAGCCGTCCCTCGAGGCGATAGCCCGCCTTCTCGAGGACCCTGGCCGAGGCCGGGTTCCATTCGTACACGTAGGCGTAGACGCGCGCCACGTCGAACGTCTCGAAGGCGTAGCGGGTCAGGGCCCGGACGGCCTCGGTGACGATCCCCCGGCCCCAGTAGGGCTCTCCCAGCCAGTAGCCGATCTCCATGGAGCGGCGGTGGACGTCGTCCTGCGGATGGAGCCCGATCCCGCCCACCGCCGCGCCGTCGACCTCGAGGGCGAAGGCGGTCTCGGGGTGTGCCGCCCGGGCGGCCCGGATCCAGGCCTTGGCGTCCTTCCTGCCGTACGGGTGTGGGAAGCGGTCGCGCAGATTGCGCGCCACGGCGGGGTTGTCGGCCAGCCGGACGATCGAATCCACGTCGTCCTTGCGCCAGCTACGGATCGTGCATCCCCGGAGCCGGATCTCCATGCGCGCTCCCCCGGCGGGTCACCCGTTCGGCGCGACGACCGCCTTGACGACCCGCCCTGCCTCGACGTCGGCCAGCGCCTCGTTCATCTGGTACAGGCCGTACTCCCGGCCGATCGTCCGCTCCCACCCGATCCGGTCGCCGTGCCGGGCCAGGACGCCCGTCATGCGGACGAAGTGATCGAACCCGGCACCCCAGACCCCCCGCACGTCGAGGTGCTTGCGGTTGATCATCGCATGCGGGTGGATGGTCGTCTCGCCGGCGTCGGTGTACTGGCCGGCGACCACGTAGCGGCCGGCGTCGCGCGTCATCCGGAGGCCCTCGCCGATCGCCGCCGGAGACCCGGTGGCTTCGATCGTGACGTCGGCGCCGCGGCCGGCGGTCAGCTCCCGGACCCGCCCGACCCTCTCCTCGGGCGAGGTCCCGTCGAGGGGGACGGTCGCGTCCACCCCGATCGACCGCGCCACCTCGAGCCTTCCCGCGGGGCCGCCGATCACGATCACCCGACCGGCACCTGAGAGGAGCGCCAATGCGGCTGCGCTCAGGCCCACCGGGCCGCATCCCTGCACGGCCACCAGCTCCCCGATCCGGACCTCTGCCCGGTCCACCGCATGGATCGCGGTCGCGAGGCCGCACCCGCCGGCGATCAGCCGGCGGGCGTCGACGCCTTCGGGGAGCGGGATCACGCCGGCCCCCGGCTTCAGGTAGATGGCCTCGCTCCACCCACCCAGCAGGCCGTCCCCCACGCCGTAGGTGATCCCGTACACCTTGCGATGGGGACACCGGTTGGGCGCGCCCGCGACACGGCAGAACCAGCACCGCTGGCACGTCTCGTGGACGTCGTGAAAGGTCACCACGTCGCCCACCGCGATCGGCCTTCCGTCGAGATCCTCGACCCGCCCGCCCGTCTCGACCACCCGACCCACGGAAACGTGGCCCGGCACGATCGGGTACGGCACGCCCGCCAGGCGACCGTGATGGAGGTGGACGTCGGTGCCGCACACCTCGCTGTAGATCGTCTGGAGGAGGATCGCGCCCCGTTCGATCTCCGGGGCCGGCAGCTCGCGCACCTCGATCGGCGCCCCGGGCCCGGTCATGACCGCCGCACGGGGCACCCCTCACGTCCCCGGCTCGGGCAGGATCTCCCGGCAGACGTCGTAGATGAGCGCGTTGTCGAAGCCACGCCGCTGGAGGTAGGTCGCGACCCGCCGCCAGCGGGTCTCGTCGTCCTGGTCGGCGACCCGCGGCAGATAGGCCTCGGCCAGCCGGCGGGCGAGCGCGGTGTCGTCCACCTCTTCCCCGGCGAACGCCGCGTCGACCGCCTGGGCGGCGTTCGCGGCCGGCACGCCGCGGTCGACCAGCTCGCTCACGATCCGGCGACGGGCGCGGGGCTTCATCCGGATCGCGTCCAGCGCGTACGCGCGGGCGTAGCGGGCGTCGCTGACCAGGTCCTTGCGCGCCAGCTCCTCGACCACCGCCCGGACGACCTCCTCACCTGCCTCGCCCCTGGAGGTGAGCTTTTCGCCCAGTTCCCGCACGGTGTGCTCGCGGCGGGCGAGGAGCCCCAGGGCGCGCTTCCTGACACGCTCGCGTGCGGCCGGATCGGGCTCCCGCTCCGAGCGCTTCACCGCGACCGCGGCGGCTCCAGGGGCACGATGATCCAGAGCAACAGGTACACGAGGATGCCGGGAAAGGCCGCGCTCAGGAGCGAGACGACGACGTACACGACCCGCAGCACCGTCACGTTCAGGTCGACGCGATCGGACAGGCCGCCGATGACGCCGGCGATCATCCGCTTCTCGCGGCTCCGCGTGAGGCCCGGCCGCGCGGCGTCGGCGCTCACGACCCGGCTCCGCGCCGCGCGAAGGTCTGCGTCTGCTCGCCGCCGAACTCGTCCGGCCGGATCCCGGCCCCGCGCTCGGTCGCGACCCCCGGCTCGCAATCGAGTCGCAGCGTGTCGTCCCCCTCCAGGTCGAAGATGCAGTAGAGCACGTATCCCCTGAGGGGGCCGTCCTCGAAACCCGACAGGTCGAGGGTTCGCGGCGAGGCGTCGGGATCGGCTTCGTAACGGATCCGGAACGTGTCCGGCAGGAGCCAGAGCGCGCTCCCGTCCTCACGGAAGACGAAGGAGGTGCCCTCGGCGTTCTCGCTGGTCGCCTCCCACTCGCCGACCAGGCCGGGGGCGTCCCCGCAGGCCGCGGCCACCGGTATCGCGACCAGCGCCGCCGCGACCGTCCGCCTCAGCACGTCGAGTGGAAGAGGCCCCCCACGGCCTCCCTTTGCCGGAGTTCGTTGTAGAGCCGGACCGCTTCCTCGGTCTGGAGGACATGAGCGGTGACGCCCTCCTCCTCCAGCATCTGGAGCGTCTCGGGGCGGACCCGAAGACGGCGCTGGACGCCGCGGGAGAGGACGATCGTCGTGGCCCCGTGGGCGAGGAGCTCCTGGACGTCCGCCGGCTGGATCCCCGGTTCGTGACGGGTGCCGGTCTCGTTCCAGTCCCACTCCCGCGAGCCGCCCGGCCACAACTTGGCGTCCTTGTACGGCGCGTCCGCGCCCTCGACCTCGATCCGGCCCCATGCGAGGGACCGGATGCGGGGCGAGGCGTTCGGCTCGGCGCGGTCGTGGGCCATGGGGCGAGTATACCGGGGCGGCCCAAACGGCGGCCACCGGATCACGATGTTGAAGGCGGCTTCCGAGCGACCCATATTCCGGTCATGTCCGACGGCCAGCCGTCGACACCGTCCGTTCGAACCGCGGGTCCCGAGACCCGCCCGCCCGCGCCCGACGCCCGGTTCCCGGACTTCGAGGGCGAGCCCCTCACACGCTCCGAGTACATCTCGGCCCTGGTCCACTTCTATCGCGGCGAGCTCGACCGCGCGGGCGACTGGCGGGCGCGGCTCGATCCGACCACCAACTGGGCCGTGGTCACGACCGGCGCCATGCTTTCGTTCGCCTTCAACACGCCGGACCACTCGCACGTGACCGTGCTCTTGACGGTCGCGCTGGTCTCGATCTTCCTGGGGTTCGAGTCGCGACGGTATCGATACTTCGACGTCTGGCGGTCACGCGTCCGGATGATCGAGGAGAACTTCTGGATCCCGATGATCCGGCGAAACCTGGTGAGTCCCCGCTCGGACTGGCGGGAGCAGATCGCCCACGACCTGGATCGGCCGACCTTCAAGCTCGGCTATCCGGAGGCGATCGCCGTCCGGATGCGCTACAACTACCTGTGGATCTTCCTGGCGATCCTGGCGGCCTGGCTGGCCAAGCTCGCCATCCATCCGGTCCCCGCGCCGGACCTGGCGACGGTCATCGGGCGGATGGCGGTCGGGCCGTTGCCGGCCCTCGTCATGCTGGTCCTGGTGACGGCCTTCTACGCGGGCTGCGTCGCGCTCGCCATGTGGGCCGGCCACACCCGCCGGAATGTGGACGAGGTGCGCGGGCTGGCGGAGCAGATGGACCACTGGAAGACATGAGCCGCCGGCGACCTAGCGGCTGACCGCGACCGGCTCCGGCGCCTCGGCCGGCAGATGTTCCTCCAGATACCGGGTCAGCAGGCTGTACAGGTGGAGGGTCGTGTTCTTCCCCTCGAAGATCCCGTGCGTCCGGTTGGGGTAGGCCATCATCGTGAACGGCTTGTTGGCCAGGACCAGGGCGTTGATCAGCCGTTCCGTCCCTTGGAAGTGGACGTTGTCGTCGCCGGTGCCGTGCACGATCAGGAGGTCGCCCTGGAGCCGGTCGGCCCAGGTGATCGGGCTCGATTCCCGATACGCCTCCGGGCTCTCCTGCGGCAGTCCCATGTACCGTTCCTGATAGATCGTGTCGTAGAGGCCGACGTCGGGGACCGGAGCGACCGCCATCCCTAGGTCGAAGACGTCGGGGTAGCGGAAGAGCGCGTTAAGGGTCTGCGAGCCGCCGCCGCTCCAGCCCCAGATGCCGACCTGGTTTTCGTCGACCCAGGGGCGCTCCCCGACGAACGCCTCCGCGGCGGCCGCCAGGTCGGCCGCGGTCAGGGTCCCGATCCGCTGGTAGATCACCTTCCGCCACTCGCTGCCCCGTGGGGCCGGGGTCCCGCGCGGATCCACGCTCGCCACCAGGTACCCCTGCTGGGTGAGGTACAGGTGCCACAGATAGGTCTCGCCGTCCCACGAGTCCTCGACCGTCTGGCCCCACGGCTCGCCGTAGACGTAGAACAGCACCGGGTACTCGCGCGACTCGTCGAAGCCGGGCGGCTTCATGACCCAGCCGTCCAGCATGAGGCCGGCTTCGGCGCCCGGGACGCGGAAGAACTCCATGGGCCCCCGGTCGAGCGCCTCGACCGCCGCCCTGAGCCCGGCGTTTTCGACCATGGTCCGGACCGGCTCGTGGGCGGGGAGCGCCACCAGGTCGATGACCGGCGGAACGCCGAACGACGAAAACGTGTGAATGGCCCAGCGCCCCGATGGCGCCATGTCGTAGGCGTGCGTGCCGGTCTGGTCCGGGGTCAGCCGCTCAGCTTCGCCCGCACCGTCGACCCGCGCCCGATACAGGTAGCGAGTCCTGGGGTCGTCGGGCGAAGCCAGGAAGTAGAGCCACTCCTCGTCCGTGTCGACGCCGACGACGTCGATGATGTCGTAGTCGCCGGGCGTGATCGGCCGCACGTCTGCCCCGTCCCGGGAGATCACGTACGCGTGACGCCAGCCGTCCGACTCGCTGATCCAGAGAAAGCTCAGGCCGTCGTCGATCCACTCGAACAGCTCGATCCGCATGTCGACCCAGGCGTCGGGGTCGCTCTCCGTATGGACCGTCCGGACGGCGCCCGTGGAGGCGTCGGCGAGCATGATCTGAAGGGTGTTCTGGAGACGGTTCAGGTGCTGGATCACGAGCTCGTCGGGGCTCGCCGCCCACTCCATCCGGGCGATGTAGTTGTTCCGCGGATCGCCCGGCACGTCCATCCACACCGTTTCCCCACCCCCCGTTCCGACCACCCCCACCCGGGCCGCCGAATTGGTCGTCCCCGCCTTCGGGTACTGGATCGGGATGGTGAACGAGTAGAGGGAGTCGGTCGTGTTCAGGAGGAGAAACTCGCCGACGCCGCTCGCGTCCAGCTGCCAGTACGCGATCCGCTCGCCGTCAGGGCTCCAGCGCCAGCCGTCCTGAAGGTTCAGCTCCTCCTCGTACACCCAGTCGAACGTGCCGTTGATGACCGTTCTGGAGCCGTCGGTCGTGAGCCGCGTGATCTCCCCGCTCTCGAGGTCCTCCACGTAGATGTCGTTCTCGTCGTAGCGGACGTACCCTACCCGTGAGCCGTCCGGTGAGAACTTGGCGAACATGAGCGTCGATTCGGGGGCGTCCCCGCCGAGCTTTCGCAGGTTCCCGGAATCGCGGTCGAGAATCCAGTAGTCGCCCCGGGTGTTGTCGCGCCACACCCGCGCCGAGTTCGTGAAGATGAGAACACGCCCCCCTGCCGGCGACCAGGCGTAGTCCTCGACCTCCAGCGCCTCCCGGGCGCCCGCCGGAACGAGCCGGGAGGCCGGGATCCAGACCTCGCGCTCGCCGGAGGCGGCGTCGTACCGGACGATGTCGGATCCACCCTCGACGGTCGCGGACGGTTCCACCGTCGTGTAGGCGGCCTCCCCCTCCAGCCAGCTGGCCGGGCCGAACCGTTCGCCCTGAAACTCCGCCGAGGCGAAGATCCGCTCGAGCGTGAGCGTGCCGGGATCGGACGGCTGGGCGGAGAGCGGCACCGCCGCGGTCAGCGCGAGGACAAGGACGGACGCGAAGCGGATCGCGAGACGATTCATCGGTTCCCCTGGATCGGAACGCAGGATGGGGGCACGGGTCCGGCTATCGGACGACCGCGCCGCGGCCGGCGTTCATACCCATCGGCCGGCCGCCGTGATCCGGGACCATCGTCCGTGGAAGCCCCGCGCCGGCTCAAACGGTCTTTCCCGTAGCGACCGTGCCCGCCACCTCGGCGGGGCGCGACGCCAGCACGCCGCGCAGGAGCGTGACCGCCCGTTCGGCGTCGTCCTCGCTGAAGCTGAGAGGCGGCCGGAACCTCAGACTCCGGGGGCCGCAGGCCAGCGTGGCCAGCCCCTCCTCCCAGCACTTCAGGCGGACCGCGCTCCGGGTCGCCGTGTCGGGCAGGTCGAAGGCGAGGAGCAGCCCCCGGCCTCGCGCGTTGGAGACGATCTCGGGGAACTCCGCCTGGACCCCGTGGAGCAGATCCAGAAAAACCTCTCC